>CAYZLC010000276.1:0-2519 GCA_964479365.1 uncultured Dehalococcoidia bacterium | reverse complement strand
AGCGTACCGGCCGGTATGCCACTCAAGAGGGCCAAGTCAAGATCAACACGACCCGTTGTTGGTATGCAGCTGTCAACGAAAGCGTTGAGCACCGGCACAAGTGTCAGGTTACCGGGAGGAGTCGTGCCCGGGTCTGTGATGTACGGCGCGATGAAGTTGCCGTCGCGCTCGGGCTCCGACGCGTTGTACTTGTCCTTGATACTCAACGGGAGCAGGACTTCGTTGACCAGCGGGTTGCCCAGTCTCGAGACCTGGACCTGCTTCCCCGATTGCTTTGCCGGATCACCGTTCTTCCCAAGGACGGTCGTCTTGGAGCGGCTCGCATTTGACCAGACACCGATGATCCCATCAGTGTCGCCGGCGGACATGAGCTTGGCCTTCGGGATCTCGAGGGCGATGGTGTGAACGTTGAAGCCACTGGTAGTGTCAACACCGGGGTTGCGCAGGTTCAGCAGATCGAAGTTCCCCATCAGGTCAACGTAGAAGCCCTCGTCGCGGGGTCCGGCGAAGACACGCATGCCTCCGGAATCGGGGACCGGGAGGACAGCGGCGGCAGCCAGGGCTTCATAGTCGGCGACGGTGCCGGTGGAGTTGGGGCCAACGTGAATCGGCGCAACGCGCGCGTTTTTCAGGAGAACGCGCTCTCCACCATCATCGTCGTCCTCATCGCCGCCGCCGATCTCCGTCAACGTGTAGCTCGTCGGCTGGTTCCAGTTCGTGTACTGCGAAGATGGATCGCTGGGGTTGGGCGGCAGGCCGATCTTGCCGGTGTTGTAGAGGAACGTGCTGGGGGTGACGGCGCCTATCTTTGTGCTGAAGTCGAACTGGTAGGTGATGTCCTCTTCGGCATCCCCATCGACGTCCACCTTGATCTCGTAGAGAACGTTGTCCGAGAAGCGGTAGTAGTTGGGACCCTCACCCGGCTCCTCAAGTGGGATGAAGTTAGAGATGAGCGACACGTAGTTTGAGCGTCCCTGTTCTGTGCTGACGAACGCATAGACATCCGTGTTGTCGGCTGTCGGGTCCTCCGTGATGAGGGGGGCGTCGCGGTGGCTGGAGGCGTCCGTCGGCACCGAGCTGTCGCCGACGACCAAGGTGATCGTGGCCGCGGCAGCCATGAGCGTGAGCGCGGCGGAAAATAGTAGTTTACGCAAGTCTGTGAACCTCCCTATTTGTGAGATGTGTTTGTAGCCGGCCGGGCTTTTGGACGCCGCCCTGCATTCAACCAGGCAGGCGCCTCTGTGAGTAGTTCGGCGGAGGGAATGCGATGGATCACCCGCTCTCGCGGGAAAATCGAAATTACCGGGAAGGAAGGTCTTCCGTCTGAAGAATGGGCTCAGTCGTTGGCGCGCTACTGCCGCCGGCGGGCTCCACTGTCACGGCGACGGCGTCGATGCCGGAAAGATCAGCCTGCATGGCGCCGAGGGCCTCGCCAGCCGGGGCGGTGCCGAGCAGACCAAGGCTGGTCGGCTGTCCGGATCGAATCGCCCAGACCTGGTATGTCTGATCGTCAGCGAGGGGCTGAAGTCCAGCCGCTTCCATGACGACGACGCCGTCTTCCAGTTCGTGTAGTACGGCACTGGCGTCGTTTGCGCCGGCGAGGGTGATCACCGCACGGTCAGGCGTGTCCGAACCGCCGGTGTTGGTGAGGACGAGCGCCGCGATGGCTACGGCAAGCGCGCCGGCCAGAGCATAAGGCACCGCTCGTTGGGGCGTCACGCGCTTCAGCCAGCCGAAAAGACCTCCGGGCTGCGGACCTTTGGTTGACTGTGACGCCTCTTCCCGGACGGCCGCCATCAGGCGCGTCTTGAGGGCTGCCGGCGGTGCGATCTCCGGTGCAGCAAAGACGAGCGTCGAGGCGACGGCCCGGAAATCGGCTGCCTCAGGGTGGTTGACGCACGAGTCGAGATGCTCGCCGACGGCGGCAAGCGTCTCGACCGGCAACGCGCCGAGGGCGTAGGCGCCGATCAGCTCTTCAATCTCTTCGCAGTTCATCACCAGATCCAACCTTGAGGACGGCTCTCATCTTCTCCAGGCCGAGCCGCAGCCTGCTCTTGACTGTTCCCAGCGGCAGCTCGAGCGCTTCCGCGATCTCCACGTGCGTTAGTCCTTCGTAATATGCCATCTCGATAGCGCGACGCTGGTCGTCGGACACGGCGGCGAGGGCGGCGCGGACCTCATCCCGGTTGAGCGACTGAAGTACGCGTTCAGAGACGTCCGCGCCGGCCTTCTCGATGTCGGCGACGTCTACGGGCACCTGTCTTGTCACCTGACCGCGTCTCGCGCGCAAGGCGTCGATCGCCTTGTGGTGGACGAGGGTAAGCACGAACGAGCTTAGCTTCCCGCGCGCGGTGTCAATGCGGTCTGCCTGGCGCCACACAGTTAAGAACGCCTCTTGCACAACGTCTTCCGCGGACGGGCCGTCGCCCATGACGCGGTAGGCAAGCCCGAAGGCCTGGCCGCCGAGCCGATCGTAGAGTACCTCCATAGCCAGCGGCTCCCGGCGGCGCAATCCCGCC
>CAYZLC010000275.1:0-2535 GCA_964479365.1 uncultured Dehalococcoidia bacterium | reverse complement strand
CCCCGGCGCGGTGGGCGGCCCCCAACGCCGAACCGATCTGCTCCAACATCCGCGCGACGGTTTCGAGCGGCAGCGGCCCACTTTGAAGCATCGTCAGCACGCTGCCGCCGCGCAGCAGGCGCATGACGAGATAGGCCACGCCCGGCTCGCGCCAGTAGTCGTAGAGCGGGACGATGTGCGGGTGCTCGAGGCGGGCGACAAGCTGCGCCTCGGCCTCGAAACGGCGGATGAAGTCGGGGTGGTTCGCGTACTGCGGGAGGATGATCTTGACCGCGACTTCGCGCTCGACGAGCGGCTGGACGGCGCGATACACCGCGCCGAAGCCTCCGGCCCCGATGCGCTCGCCCAGCGCATACCCGCGGATGGCGCGACCGCTGAGGTCTTCCGTCCCGATCTCTTCGGGCCGGGGCATCGGCGTGGGCGTGGGGGGCTGCACGCGCTCCGGGCGCACCGCGCGGGCCTGACGCACAAACTCCGATCGGTCGTCCAGCGGGATGGCGAGCGCCATCGCCAACCGCTCGGCGATCTGCACCGAGGCGCGAATCTCGTCGTATTCGATCTTGCGGATGGTGACGGCGGCGCACCCGACCCGGCGCGCCAACTCTTCCTGAGTCAGGTCGAGCGCCCGGCGGCGCGCCCGCACCATGCGGCCAAAGGACTCTTCGTGGGCCATGTGACCCTCCCGTGTGGGAAGTTGGAAATTAGATGTTGGAACAGCGCATCCAACGTCCACACTCCAACTTCCAATTTCCACTCTAACACTTTTCACCGGGCGCTGGCAAGGGGTTTGGGCGTTTATATCACTTTCTTTATCACTTTTTGCCGGGGAGGTGTTGGCGGGGGGTTAGAGATTGGAGATTAGAAATAGCACACGCCGAGCCAGCGAGGCCGACGGTGGGGTAACGCGATAGGCGGCCTGTTCGACGGCGGCGGTAAGCTCATCCCAATCCGGGCGGGCGAGGCGATGGGCGAGTTCGCGCGGGGTCTGCGCGGGCGCGCGGCGCAGCCTGAGGCGCTTGAGCGCGGCGCGATAGGCGGCGAGGATGCGCAGGCGGTTCGGGTCGGAGTCAATCGCCGCCGAATATGCAAGGCGGGCGGGGGGCGCGTGCCGCCGCAGTGCGATCACCAGCAGCACACAGCCGAGCAGGACAGTGAACATGAAGAAGAAGATCGAAACCGGGCCGAGCGTCTGTCCCACGAAAGCCGCGCCCATCGCGGCCACGTCGGTCAGGCCGAAGGGCAACGCATCCCAGGCGTTCGAGAAAATCCACCGTTGCACGGGCGCGGTGTACGGCGAGGGCGTCCAGCCCGGGGTCGGGTCGAACGGGACCCACCCATAGCCGGGAAAATAGACTTCCGTCCACGCGTGCGCGTCCGAGGCGCGGACTTCGTAATAGCCGGAGAGCGCGTTGTAATCGCCCGCGCCGTAGCCCGCCACAATGCGCGCCGGGATGCCGAGGCTGCGCAGCATGACGACGTGCGCGGTCGCGTATTGCTCGCACACGCCGCGCTTGTCCACGAAGAGGAAGTTGTCCACTGTTTCCGAATTAGGCGGCTGGGGCGGGGGGAAGAAATCGTAGGGGATCGTGAGCAGATAGTCACGCAGCGCGGAGGCTTTGTCGTAGGCGGTCGGCGCGTTCGCGGTGAGTTGTTGAGCGAGCGCACGCACACGAGGCGAGATGTTGTTTGGGAGTTGTAAGTAGGAATTGGTAATTTGCGGCGGGTATGCACCGGGGGCCGCGCGCAGTTGTTCTGCCGTGAAGTTGGGTCGGCGTGAGATCACAGTGTAAATCGTCCCCGCGACGAGCGGCTCCCCGGCCCGCAGGCCGTCGCCCGCGTCGAGGCCGATCTGCGGCGCGTTGAGGTAGACCTCCACCGGGCGATACGCGGCGAAGATGAGATTCGGCTGGTCGTGGACGATGTAAAACGCCTGCACCACTTCGTCGCCGAGGGCCTGCGCGTCGGCGGGGATCACGAACGCGCCCAGCCGACTCCGGTGGTCAATGGTGGTCAGCGACTTATCCGACTGCGACCAGGCGTGGCCGTTGTAGAAATCGTACGAGTGGCTGCGCCAGTAGCTCCACGCTGGCGATTGCACGTACATCACCACTTGATCGCTCAGCCCGCCGCGGTAGCGCAGGTCGAGCTGGTTGTCGAAGCCGTAGTAGTAGTCGCCCTTTTGATCCGACCAGCCGTTGATCTGCACGAGCGGGATGGCGGGGTTGACGACCTGGGCCGTGGGGCCGCGCGGGATGGGCAGGCTCAGCGAGAACGGCGGGATGAGGGGGCGGCCCGCGAAGTGCGGGGTGAAGGCGAAGACGAGAAAAGAGCAAATGCCAAATGGCAAAATCCAGATGCCAAAATTTAGAGGTCGGAGGTTGGAGGTTAGAGGTTGGAGGCCTGCGCCGTGAACTGTGAGTTGTGAGCCGCGAATCCCGTCTTCTATTTCGGCGCGGTAGAAGACGGCGAGGGCCAGAGCGAGGAAGGCGAGCATGAACAGGAAGAAGGCGTAACCGCGGCTGAGGGTGGCGGCGA
>CAYZLC010000274.1:0-2560 GCA_964479365.1 uncultured Dehalococcoidia bacterium | reverse complement strand
CCGCCGAAGACGATGAGTTGCGTCTCGTCGCCGAAGTAGGGCGCGGAACCGCCGATGCCGTGGCCCACCGTGACCGCCCAGAGGGCCAGTTGGTCCCAAGGCAGCAGGTAGCCGGTGAAGGAGAGGACCAGGGTGAGTACCAACAGAATCACGCCGACGACCCAGTTGAACTCCCGAGGCGGTTTGTAAGCGCCGGTGTAGAAGACTCGCATCATGTGGAGGAACACAAGGATCACCATGGCGTGCGCCGTCCAGCGGTGCATATTCCGCATGAGTAACCCGAACTTCACGTTCGTCTCCAGCGCGGCGATGTCCTGGTAAGCGCGCTCCACTGATGGCACGTAGTAGAACATGAGCAGCACGCCCGTCACCGTGAGCACCAGGAACATAAAGAACGTTAGCCCGCCGAGACAATAAGTGTGCGTGATCTTCACGTGGGTGCGGTGCAGGCGTGTGGGGTGGAGGTGAAGGAAGACGTTCGTAGCCACGACGAGCATCTGGTTGCGGGGAGTGTTGGGATAGCCGGAGCGGAAGATGGACTGCCAGATGTAGTTGTGGAACAGCTTGTCGTGAAGCCAACTCTGTAGGTTCTGAACCCGTTCCTGGAAGTTACGTGGTTTTCCCGGTTCTTCGGTGATGGCCATCCGCGCCTCTCCCTAGCGAGACCACCAGGCCCCGAGGACTACCATGATCGCCAGCGAGCCGAGGATGGTGAGGAGAACGGCGACGAACTCGAAACCCTCGGGTACTTGCCTGAACAGAATGTCGAGCGGGGGCATCTCTTCGGCGTCCTTCTCCCGACTTATATCACATCAGGGCCGTGCGTGCGATTGTGAATCCTGTCGCAATCGCACTCTAGCACCGGCCACTACAAGCGTCAAGCGCGTATGTCGAACGATCCATGCCCTGTGTATGTGACTGCCGGACACCACAAAGACACTGACACTGGAAAACAGTTGGACAAGGATAGATTTCTTCTTTCGTGTTTGTGCCTTCATGTCTAGGTGTTGGGACTAACAGCGCTAATGGCGAAAGGCACGGGTTCCTGTAAATACCATCGCGACGCCGTATTCGGTGCAGACCTCGACGGCCTCGTCATCGCGAACGCCACCGCCCGGCTGAACTAAGGCGGTGACCCCGGCGCGGCAGGCTGCCTCAACCGCATCGCCGCGGGCGAAAGGGAAGAAGGCGTCGGAAGCCAGCACGGCGCCCTTCGCGCGTTCGCCGGCGTGCTCGAGGGCGTGCTGCGTCGCCCAGAGGCGGTTCGGCTGCCCGCAGCCGATACCGACCGTCGCCCGCTCCCTGACGATGACGATCGCATTTGACTTCACGTACTTGAGAGCCGTCCAGGCGAAGCACAAGTCATCGAGCTCGGTGGCCGTAGGGGCGCGCTTGGTCATCACACGCAGTTCCAGCGCGGACGCGCGCCGGCTATCCGCCTCCTGGACGAGCATGCCACCGAGAACCGAGCGATACTCCACCCCTGCTTCGTCCTTCCTCCTTCCCTCTTCCTTGCTCCTGGCTCCTTGCTCCTCAATCCTCAATATCCGCAGGTCGCGGCGCTTCTTCAGGCGTTCGAGGGCACCTTCTTCGTACTCGGGGGCCACGATGATGTCGTAGCGCTTACCCTTCATCGCCTCGGTCATGTCCCACGTGACGATGCGGTTGGCGGCGATGATGCCGCCGAATGGTGAGATCGGGTCCGAATCGAAGGCACGCTGATAGGATACGGCGATGTCTTCGTGCGAGGCGATGCCGCAGGGTGTGGCGTGCTTAACGATGACGACCGCAGGATCGTCGAACTCAGTCGCCGCACGCCAGGCGGCGTCGGCGTCGAGGTAGTTCAAGTAGGACATCTCCATGCCATGCAGGAGTTCCGCGCCGACAAGCCCCATGGCGCCGCCGGGAGTGTCGAGTCGGTAGAGGGCGGCGCTCTGGTGCGGGTTCTCTCCGTAACGGAGGTGCGCGACCTTCTGGAGCCCTATGGTACGTTCCGAAGGGAAATGGACTTCCTCCCGCCCTCCAGTTCCTAGCTCCTGGCTCCTGAGATACTGGGCGATCGCAGTATCATAGCTGGCGACATGCTGGAACGCCTTTTCCGCCAGCCATCGGCGGTAGTCCAGCGGCACGTCCTCGCGACGCAGCCTATGGAGCGCCTCCTCGTAGTCCGCTGGATCGACAAGAACAATGACGGAAGGGAAGTTCTTGGCCGCGGCGCGGAGCATGGTCGGTCCACCGATGTCGATGTTCTCGAGCGCGTCGTCCTCGGTCACGTCCGGTTTGGCGACCGTCTCGCGGAACGGGTACAGATTAACGCAGACGAGGTCGATCGCGCTCAGCCCCTGCCGCGCGAGCTCCTCCATGTGCTCTGGCTTGTCGCGGCGGGCGAGGATGCCCGCGTGTACCATGGGATGAAGGGTCTTGACACGTCCGTCGAGTATCTCAGGGAAGCCGGTGAGCGACTCGACCGAGTGAACGGGGAGGCCGGCCTCGCCGGCCAGGTGCCGCTGGGTGCCGCTGGTAGCGTAGATATCGAACCCCAGTTCGGCGAGCCCGAAGG
>CAYZLC010000273.1:0-2577 GCA_964479365.1 uncultured Dehalococcoidia bacterium | reverse complement strand
TCTATTCGATTCTGGCGCGTGAACGTTACACGCGAGTTAGGTGAACGTTACAGTCGGGTTAAACAGAAGATTCCGTGTAGCTTTCAGCGTGTCCATCCACGAGAAATCAGGCTGTTTACCAGTAGCTGATCTCCCCCTGGATCATCGCTCGTGCGATGACCAGTCGCTGGATCTGCGAAGTGCCCTCTACGATCATCAGCTGCCTCGCGTCGCGGTAGTGCCGCTCCAGCGGGTGGTCCTTCATGTACCCCTGCGCGCCCAGGATCTGGATGGCGTTGGAGGCGACCCGGTTCGCCATCTCCGTCGCCAGCGTCTTCGCCATCGAGAGATAGGGGGCGTGCTGGCGGTCGAACTTCCCCTGGTCCACCAGCGTAGCCGCATGGTAGACGAGATGGCGCGATGCCTCGATCTCGATCGCGGCGTCTGCGAGCATGAACTGAATCGCCTGGTGGTCCACCAGTGGCACGCCGAACGTCTTGCGCTGGCGGGCATAGTCGACGGCGTAGGCGATGCAGCCCTCGGCGAGGCCGAGACCGCGGGCGCCCACGACCGGGCGGCAGGTGTTGAGCGTGAGCATCGCCGTGCGGAAGCCGCGCCCTTCATCGCCGATGCGGTTAGCGGCAGAGACGCGACAGTCCTGGAGGACGATGTTAGCGGTAGGAACGCCCGTGACGCCCATCTTGCGGTCGCAACGCGGGACTGAGTATCCGGGTGAGTCGGTCGGCACGACGAAGCCCGAGATAGCGCTCGCCCCGTCCTCAGCCGTCTTCGCGAAGAAGCATACGTAGTCAGCCACCGAACCACCGGAGATATACACCTTCTCACCGTTAATCACGTAATCGTCGCCATCGCGCCTAGCCCGCGACTCGAGGTTCGCCGCGTCCGAGCCGGTGTTCGGCTCCGTAAGGCAGAAGGCCCCCTTTATCGCGCCGGTCGCCGACTTTGAGAGCCACTCGCGCTTCTGCTCCTCGGAGCCGCCCAGGTTGATTGGCTGTGTGGAGAGCGCCGAGAGGAGCAGGATGAGCGAGCACGCGTTGTCGTGCTTCGCCGTCTCCTCGACGGCCAGCGCCAGCGCCAGGAATCCCGCGCCCGAGCCACCGTACGCCTCCGGTATCGTGAGCCCGAGCAGCCCGGCCTCCGCGAAGACCCCGAAGATGTCGTGCGGGTACTCGCCGCTTTCGTCCAGCTCCGCCGCCCGCGGCCCCACCTTCTCCCGCGCGATGCGCCGGGCGGTGTCTCGAATCAGCTTATGGGCGTCGGATAGCTCGTAGTCCATGAGTGTTGCCTCGATTCTGTGTGCCGGCGGTGCGGGTATTGTACAAGACAGCGCGAGTCATTACGCGTTATCGCACGGAACCCCGTGCGCCTCCAACCGCCTCACCCACAGCTCAGCCACGTCCTCCACGAACAGCGACTCCACGAGCCGCCCCAGCCGCCCGCGCGGCGGTGCGCTCTGCGCCGCACCCCAGTCGCCGGCGTATGCCAGCTCCGGCCGCCCAACGCACCTCGCCAGCGCGCGCCAGTGCGCCTCGCTCTCACAGGCGACGCGCACGTAGGCGCCGTCGGCGCAGCGATAGCGTCGATTGGCGGGCGACGCCCTCACATCATCAGCCGGCCGCCGTCGATGTTGATCGTCTGGCCGTGGATGTAGCTCGCGTCCGGTCCGCACAGAAAAGCGACCAGCTCACCGACCTCTTCCGGCTCTCCGGCGCGGCCAAGCGGTATGGTGCGATAAACCGCGTCGCGGATAGGGCCGGGGCGGGTGATGTCCTCCATGCGGTAGGTATCGGTGAGGCCTGGGCAGACGCAGTTGACGTTGATGCCGCGCGCGGCCATCTCCGCCGCGAGGACTTGCGTGAAGAGGATGAGGCCCGCCTTAGTGACGGCGTAGGCGCCGAAGCTCGGCATTCCCTGCCGTCCGGCGATGGAGCCGATGTTGACGATGCGGCCGCCCTCGCCCTGCTCGATGAGCGCTCGCCCAACGGCTTTCGTCACGAGAAACGTGCCGTTCAGGTTCACGTCCAGCACCCGCCGCCATTCGCTCTCTTCGAGATCGACGAGCGGCACGCGGTCGCGGCCGCGGCCGGCGGCGGCGTTGTTCACGAGCATGTCTATCCGCCCGAACTCGTGCTTCGTCTCATCGACGAGGCGCTGCGCCTCCTCCGGCTTCGTGATGTCCACGACCAACGGGAGCGCGCGCCGACCCAGAGCCCCGACCTCCTCAGCGACCGAGTCGATGTCCCGCCAGCCGATCTCTCGTTCGTCCGGCGGGAAGCTCTCGGGCGGGCGTCCTGAACCCGTGACGACGACGTCCGCGCCATTACGCGCGAGCGCTAGTGCAATATGGCGGCCAATGCCCTTGTTACGCCCGGCGCCGGTGACGATCGCGACTTTACCGGCGAGGGGTAGATCCGTTGTGGCCACGTCCCGCCGCTAGCCGGCTGGGCGGTAACTGGACTGGGCGCCTTTGCGGATCGCGTTAATGCCCTCTTCGATGCTCATGAGAGGCGTCGTCTTGGCGGCCTTGGCGGCACCGCCGCCGGCGACGGCAATCGCGAATGCGGCGGCCGCTGCATT
>CAYZLC010000272.1:0-2586 GCA_964479365.1 uncultured Dehalococcoidia bacterium | reverse complement strand
GCCTGGCCCTACGCGAACGGCCCGCTCCACCAGGGGCAGATCGTGGGCAGCTTCCTGCCCGCTGACTGCAAGGCGCGCTATCACAGGCTGCGCGGCGACAAGGTGCTGATGGTCTCCGGGAGCGACGCGCACGGCACGCCGATCACCGTGCGCGCCGAACGCGAAGGCCGCACACCCGAGCAGGTGGTCGCCGAGTTTCACCAGAGCTTTGTCGAATCGCTCGACTGGCTCGGCATTTCGATGGACTTGTTTACGACCACGCGCACGGACAACCACCGGGCGACGGTCCACTCGATCTTTCTCAAGCTGCTCGGCCAGGGCGACATCTTCCCGGACACGACGATGCAGCTCTACTGCCCGAAGGACAAACGTTTTCTCCCCGACCGCTATGTCGAAGGCACCTGCCCGAACTGCGGCTACGAGGCTGCTCGCGGCGACGAGTGCGAGAGCTGCGGCCGCGCAATCGATGCGATGGAGCTCATTTCCCCGCGTTGCAAGCTCTGCGGCACCACGCCTGAAGCACGCGAAACGACTCACTACTTCATCCGGCTGAGCGCCTATAGCGATCGCCTTCGGGCGTGGATCGGCGAGCAGGCGCATTGGCGAAAACACGTCGTGAACTTCACGCTGGGCGTCCTGAACGAAGGCCTGCGCGACCGTGCGATCACGCGCGATCTCGACTGGGGGATCCCGCTCCCGACGGAAGAGCTGGGGCCGGGGAAGCGACTCTACGTCTGGTTCGAGAACATCATCGGCTACCTGTCCGCGTCGAAAGAGTGGGCACAGCAGCGCGGCGAGCCGGACGCCTGGCGGAGGTTCTGGCAGAGCCCCGACTGTCGGAGCTACTACTTCATCGGCAAGGACAACATCTTCTTCCACACTATCCTCTGGCCGATTGAGATGATGGCCTACGGCGACGCCGAAGGCACGCCGCTCAATCTCCCGTACGACGTGCCCGCCAACCAGTTCATGAACATCGGCGGCCAGAAAGCCTCGACGAGCCGGCAGACGGCGGTGTTCATCCCCGACGTCATGGGCCGCTTCGACCCGGACGCGTTCCGCTACTACCTCTGCGCCACGATGCCGGAGACCGCCGATTCGGACTTCAGCTGGACAGACTTCGTGGCGCGCAATAACAACGAGCTGGTCGCGACGTGGGGTAACCTGGTCAACCGAGTGCTCACGATGACGTATCGCAACTTCGACGGGCGCGTGCCCGACCCGGGCGCGCTCGACGAACGCGCCGAGGCGTTGCTGCAGCGGACCGAATCCGCGCTCGTCGACGCGGGCGAGCATCTGAACGCCTGTCGATTCCGCGCAGGCCTCTCGGCGGCGATGGCCCACGCACAGGAGGCGAACAAGTTTCTCGACGAGACCGCGCCGTGGAAGGCGCTGCCGGATGACCGCGCGTCTGCGGCGCGGAGCCTGTACACGGCGCTCTGCGCGGTGAACGGACTGAAAGTGGCGTTCGCGCCGTACGTGCCGTTCAGCTGCGATCGGCTGCACGGCTATCTCGGCTTCGACACGCCGTTGATCGAGGGCGGCTGGAAGCTGACCCGTCTTACGCCCGGCCAGCAGTTACGTCAACCCGCCGCGCTCTTCACGAAGCTCGAGCCGGAGGTCGCCGAGGCGGAAGAGGAGCGGCTGGCATCGTGACAATGCGATTGTTCGACACGCACGCGCATATCCAAGACGATCAGTTCGACGCTGATCGCGACGCGATGATCCAACGGGCGCGCGATGCCGGCCTGGCGGGCATGATCGTGCTCGGGGTCGATGTCTTGACTTCGCGGCAGGCGCTCGAGCTGGCGCGAGCGAACGACTTCATCTTCGCAGCCGCCGGCTGCCACCCGCACGACGCCGACAACATGGACGGCACTGCCCTCGATGCGCTGGCCGAGCTGGCACAGCAGCCGGAGGTCGTCGCGGTTGGCGAGATCGGTCTCGACTTCTACCGCAACCTCTCAAGTCGCGAAAAACAGATCGAAGTGTTCGAACGGCAGCTCGAGATTGCGCGTGATGCCGGCAAGCCCGTGGCCGTACACTGCCGCGATGCGCAAGCCGAGATGCTACCCATGATCGAGAAGTGGTCGCGCGCCTCGGGAGGTTCGCTCTCCGGTGGGCGGCCGCTCGGCGTGATGCACTACTTCGCGGGTGATGCCAAGCTTGGACACCGATACGGCTCGCTAGGCTTCATGATCTCCGTCCACACATCGATCACCCATCCGAAGTCGGAACGGCTACGCGAGGTTGCGCGGACGCTGCCCCTCGACATTCTCGTGGTGGAGACGGACAGCCCGTACGGCGCCCCGCAATCGAGACGGGGCCGGCGGAACGAGCCAGCCAACGTGCTCGCTGCCGTCGAGGAGATCGCCGAGGTGCGGGGTGAGCCGGTCGAACGCGTGGCGGAGGCCACGACGGAGAGCGCGTTGCGACTCTTCGGCATCGAGAGTAGACTGACGCAGCCCGCACAAACGAGGATGGGAAGCTAAGGACAGCATGCAGGTCGCGTCAATCCACGAACCAGTCCAAGCCGAGCTCATCAAGGTTGAAGCCGCGCTGAACGACGTGGCGAAGTCAGACGTC
>CAYZLC010000271.1:0-2587 GCA_964479365.1 uncultured Dehalococcoidia bacterium | reverse complement strand
CAGGGAACCCCGTCAACTCCGAGACTGAGCGCGCTTCGATACCGGCGTTCGAAAGGTATTTGAGGGTGCCGCTAGTGGACACGATCTCGAAGCCCATGGCAGCGACGCCGCGCGCAAAGTCTCCGAGGCCGGTCTTGTCGTAGGGAGCGAGGAGGCCGATCAACCCCACGTGATGCGGTCCTGATCTTCATCTTCGATACCCTCTTCGCCAATTTCAGCGAGATACTCGTCAGCGACTTCAACTGTCACCTCGCCGGCACCTTCGCAGAGCGGGCAGCTGACCATGCCCGGCGTCGCCTCGTCGAGACCCTGGTACTCCATCAGCTTCTCGTTCTCGATCCAGATGTAGGTCTTGTCGGGGTCGTATTCCGCAACGCCCTCGATCTGCTGACCTTCACCGTGCTCGTCCACCCACATGGCCTGGGAGCGATCGCTGACGTGTTCGCGGAAGAAAGCCTCGAGGGCGGCGACGCCGTCGCGCCCCTCGACCTCCTCTTCCCACGCGGTCTCGTCGATGCCGCGGCCGGCGCTGCCGAGGCCCCCGAGGCGCTGGCTAGGCGATTCGTGGCGGGACGTGTCGACGGCGGTGCTGGGGTCGCGTTCGGTGTAGTAGATGCGGTACGTGGGCAATGTCGTCAGGCAGTCGGCTCGATGTTCTGGTTCAGGCGAAAGAAGTTGGTCGGGTCGTATTTGTTCTTGAGCGCAACCATGCGCTGGAAGGTGGGCCCGAAGCTCTCCTCGACGCGCTGCTGGCCCTCGTCCATGAGATAGTTCAGGTAGGTGCCCTTCTGGGCGAACGGCTGGAGGGCGGCGGCGACATTTCGGACCCACGCGATCTGTTTCTCGTTCTCGGCCGGGTCGTCCCACATGCCAAGGATGTGCAGAGCCCACTTCGCGCTGCGCCATCCCATCGCCGTGGCGTCATCTGGGACGCGGTGTACGGCGCCGCCGATCGGTTGGACGATTATTGCGGTCATCGTTGAAATCGGTTCGGCAGTGACGGCCGCTAGGGTGTCGATGGCCTCGTCCGGTAGTTCCGGGTACATGTCGGCCTTCCAGTAGTTTTGGAAGCCCGGCTGGTTACCGCCCTCAATCATCCTCTGCAGCTCGACGTAAGGCATGGGCTGCGTCATGTTCATGACCGGGCCCAAATCCAGGATCGGCTTGATCGCCTGCTCCCCGTCCTCCGGCCTGCCAGTGTAGCAGACGACGACAGCGAGGATGGGCATACCGTGCATCGGCTCGGGCACAAACGGCTCCGGGGGTGCGCAAAGCAGCGCTATCGCCCCGCCTACATCATCTGGCGCGACCTCGATGAATTCGCGATACGCTTTGATGACCTCTGCGGCGCGCGGACGCGGGAAAATCAGCATCCCGCCGAAGATGATTGGCCCGATAGGGTGCAGGCGGTATTCGAACTTGGTGACGATGCCGTAGTTGCCGCCGCCACCGCGCAGGCCCCAGAACAGCTCCGGGTTCTCCTTCTCGCTGGCGCGCAGAACATTGCCATCTGCCGTGACCACCTCCGCGCCTATCATGTTGTCGACGGTGTAGCCGAGCTTGCGTTCGAGCCAGCCGGAGCCGCTGCCGAGCGTAAGCCCCGCGATGCCGGTGCTTGGGACGCGGCCGCCGGTCACCGCGAGGCCGTGCTCTTGGGTCGCAGCATCGAATTCGCCCCAGGTGACACCGGCTTCGGACACCGCGATACGGGATTGACGGTCGACTGTGATTGCCTTCATGAGCGACAGATTGATCATGAGGCCGTCATCGCAGACCGCGTGGCCGGAGGCTGCGTGGCCGCCACCTTTCACGGAGACGAGAAGGCCATTCTCTCGCGCGAAGTTTACCGCCGAGGCTACGTCAGACGTATCGGTTGGCTGTGCGATTAGCGCAGGCCGCCAGTCGATCATGGCGTTGAAGATCGTGCGAGCCGCATCGTAACCGCTGTCGCCGGGGCGCAAGAGCCGACCGCGAAAGCCCTGGGCGAGTTTGCCAAGGGCTGCTTCGTCGATGGTGGGTGCCTGAGTCATCGGGAACCTCCTCCTCGTATTTGGAGCACGATATTCAGTCTAAACGGGCTCTGTGCGAAGCAGAATGTGACCGTCATCACAATTGCTTCCGCTTTGCCGAGAGTCGGCGCCTAGCGGCGGTCTTCTTCCCAGGTCCAGGCGACGCCGACCGGTACGCGCTTGCCGCCGCGGCCGGCACGCTCGAAGACGAGCTTGTCCATCTGGAGCTGCACCGGCATCGGGTATTCGCCGGTGAAACAGGCTGTGCAGAAACTGCTCTCTGGCTGCTCAACGGCGCGCATGAGGCCGTCGATTGTGAGATAAGACAAGCTGTCGGCGCCGATGTGCTGCCGTATCTCCTCCACCTCCTGCCTGGAGGCGATGAGCTCCCACTGCGTCGCCATGTCGATGCCGAAGTGGCACGGATGGCGAATGGGTGGGGCACAGATGCGCATGTGGACTTCTTTCGCACCGGCGCGGCGCAGCATCTCGACGACCTTGGGCGTCGTCGTCCCGCGCACGATCGAGTCGTCTACGACGACGAGGCGCTTGCCCTCGATGGTCTGCTTGAGCGGGTT
>CAYZLC010000270.1:0-2597 GCA_964479365.1 uncultured Dehalococcoidia bacterium | reverse complement strand
GCCGCCTGGCCGGTCTCGACCTCGAAGTCGCCGCCAACTAGACTCCCGCCATGGACGAGATCGCCCTTCGGCACCTGCTCGAGGCCGTCCGCGGCGGGCATCTGACGACCGACGAAGCCCTGACCCGGCTGCGCTCGCTGCCCTTTGAGGACCTCGGCTTCGCCAAGGTCGATCACCATCGCGCCGTGCGCTGCGGCTTCCCGGAGGTCATCTACTGCCAAGGCAAGTCCCCCGAGCAGGTCGCCCGCATCTTCGTCTCGGCGGCCCAGTTCGGCGGCAACGTCCTGGGCACGCGGGCGTCGGCGGAGCACGCCCAGGCCGTCCGCGCGGAACTCCCCACAGCGGTCTTCGATCCCACGGCTCGGACGATCGCGCTGCGTCAGCGCGAGGCGGCGCCAGCCGACGGCGTCATCGCCATCGTCGCCGCCGGGACCAGCGACTTGCCCGTCGCGGAGGAGGCCCGCATCACGGCGGAGATCATGGACCAGACCACGCGGACGATGTATGACGTCGGCGTCGCCGGCATCCATCGACTGCTCGCCCATTCGCGGGAACTGCAGTCCGCGTCGGTCGTCATTGTCGTGGCCGGAATGGAAGGCGCACTGGCCAGCGTCGTCGGCAGTCTCGTGGACTGTCCGGTCATCGCCGTGCCGACGAGCGTGGGCTACGGGGCGAGCTTCGGCGGACTGGCCGCCCTGCTGGCCATGCTCAACAGTTGCGCCGCCGGAGTCGCCGTCGTCAATATTGACAACGGCTTCGGGGCGGGGCACATCGCGGCGCTCATTAACCGGCGGATCCGCTCATAGAGCACGTTCGGGGCGATCATTGACCAGAATGCCTGACATTCCAGCCCTCCCCAAGCGGGCCGACGACGTCCACAAGGGAGACGTCGGGCGCATCCTGATCATCGGCGGGCGGCTGGACGAGGTCGGCATGGTCGGCGCGCCGGCGCTGTGCGCCAATGCCGCCTTCCGCGCCGGCGCCGGACTGGTCCAGATCCTCACCCCGCCGGAAGTTCAGCGCGCCGTCGCACCCCTGGCGCCGTGCGCCACGACCCGCGCTCTGTCGATGGACGGTACAGGGTCGCTGACGGCGGCAGCCGTCGAGTTCGGCGCGGACGTCGTCGCGGTCGGCCCCGGACTGTCGCCGGCGGTCACTGACGCCCAGGTGCTGGACTTGCTGGCCGGCTTCTCCGGCGGAGTGGTCATCGACGCCGACGCGCTCAATGCACTGTCCCGCCTCGGAAAATGGAAAGGTAATTGGCCCCATCAGCTCGTGCTGACTCCCCATCCCGGCGAGATGCGGCGGCTGCTGTCCGGGCGCGGGCTGGACGTGCCGGTCGAGCGCCGACGTGACGCGGCCGTCGCCCTCGCGAAGGACACCGGCGCCGTCGTCGTACTCAAAGGCGCCGGCACGGTCGTCGCCGGCGGCGCCCGGGTGTACATCAATCAGACCGGCAACGCCGGTATGGCGACCGGCGGCGCGGGCGACGTGCTCACCGGCATCATCGCCGCGTTGATGGGGCAGACAATGACGCCATACGCCGCCGCCGTCCTCGGCGTCTACCTGCACGGACTGGCCGGCGACATGGCCGCCGAGGAGGTCGGGCGACTGTCGCTCACCGCGCTGGACCTGATCGACTTTCTCCCCGAGGCGATCATCGACCACGACCCCGGCCAGCCGGATTAACCCCGCACTGTCGACGCCTAATGCCGAAGACAAGAAAAGACATGGTGTTCTTCGTCCTCGGCGGGTTTTTTGTCACCAATGCCGTGATCGCCGAAATGACCGGCGGGAAGCTCTTCCAGATGCCCGCCCTGGACCTCGGCTGGATCCGATGGCCGGGCGTCGTCCTGTCCATAGGCGTCATCCCCTGGCCGGTCGTCTTCCTGACGACCGATCTGATCAACGAATACTTCGGCAAGGCCGGCGTCCGCAGACTGACCCTCCTCGCTATTGGGATGATATCGTACTGCTTCGTGATCCTATTCGCCGCGATGAACGTGCCGACGTGGGAAAAATCCCCGGTTCCGCACCAGGCATTCTACCTTGTCTTCGGCCAGTCCATGTGGATCATCGTCGGCTCGCTCACCGCCTTCGCAGTCAGCCAGCTCGTCGACGTTTTCGTTTTCGCCGCGGTCAAGGACCGCACCGGCGGGCGCCTTCTGTGGCTCCGCGCCACCGGCAGCACGCTGATCAGTCAGCTCCTCGATACGTTCATCGTCGGGTTCATCGCCTTCGTCGTGCCCGGCAAGCTCGCGTTCGTCGACTATCTGTCACTGGCCGGCGGCAATTACACCTACAAGGTCCTGATCGCGATCCTGATCACGCCGCTGATCTACCTCGGCCACGCGATCATCGACCGATACCTGGAGGGCGACTCGGCGCACACCGGCCCCTCGTCCTCCTGACGTCTGCGCGCGCCGAGGCGCTTCCCAGGACGATGACCCGCCGACGTGCAGTCTCTACGGCGCCGTGTTGCCGAACAGTCCGCAGGTCAGGCGGACGCAACTGTAGTCGGCCGCGTTGATGAACCCGTCCTGATCGACGTCGAACGGCGCGTTGGCGGGATCGGCGACGTCCGCGCCGAACTTCCC
>CAYZLC010000269.1:0-2597 GCA_964479365.1 uncultured Dehalococcoidia bacterium | reverse complement strand
CAGCTCCCGACCAACATGACCGTGTCCGCTTGGGTTCGGACCACGAGCGCGGACGCGCAAGCCCGGGTGGTGATTGCGAAGTGGAACAGCATCGGCTCGGCGCAAAACTACTGGCTCGGCAAGCTCAACGCGGGCACCTTCAACTTCTACGTGGACAGTGCTCAGAACGTGGGCATTCCCCTCCTCCCCCTCGGCCTGATCAACAACGGCGCCTGGCATCACGTAGTCGGCGTCGCAGATGCCTCTGCGGGCCTGCTCAGGCTTTACGTGGACGGGACCCAGCAGGCGACCGCTCCCTACACCGGGACCTCGCAGACGGGGATCTCCGAGCTGCGGATCGGGAGGAATCCGGACAATATCCTTCAGGACTGGGACGGCGGGATCGACGAGGTGCGCGTCTTCAACGGCGCGCGCTCGGTAGAATGGATCCGCGCCCAGTACCTCTCGACCTCGGATGTCTTTATCGCCTACGGCGCGGAGACCGGAGCCTGCTTCCTGCGCTCGATCGGGACCGCCGCCAACCGCTCGACGGCCACCGGGGACGGCACGGTCACGGCGACGAACGGGTCGAGCGTCGTCACGGGCTCGGGCACGCTGTGGAAGACCTGGACCCGCGGCCGAGGCGACGTGATCACGATCGACGGCACCAACTACGTCGTGCTCGGGGTGGGCTCCGAGACCCAGCTCCTGCTCACCTCGCCCTTCGCGGGCACGAGCGGGTCGGGCAAGAGCTACACCATGGTGCGGCAGTTCACGACCCTTCCCGCCTGGGAGGACTGCGTGGACGGGCCTCCGGGCGCGCCCTGCCCTTTCTTCCCGGTCACGAGCGCCAGCCTCGTGAGTGACGACCGAAGCGAGGTCGGGATCGCGTACAAGGACAGCGTCTTCACGGCGGGCGCGGCCACGAACGTGGTGATCGATGGCTCCACGACCGACGCCCTCCACACGATCACGCTCACCGCCGACCCCGGCAACCGCCACAACGGGATCGCCGGCAATGGCGTGATCCTGGACGGGGGCGCCGCCACGGACTCGGCGGTCCTGGTCCTCGACGATTTTGTGACCGTGGAATGGCTCGAGATCAGGGGCGGAGGCGCCGGCTTCGACGGGGTCGAGTGGCAGAGCATCGCTGCCGTCAACAAAGGGGTAGCCCGCAACCTGCTCATCCACAACCTGCCGGACACCGGCATCCAGATCCAGGATTCCGCCGCCATCGTCGACATCTACAACAACATCCTCTACCGGAACGGCCGCGGCATCCGGAACGTCAGCGCACTCACCACGGGCACGCTGCGCATCTTCAACAACACCGTCTTTGGAAGCACTTCGACCGGCGGGATCACCGCCAGCGTCGTGACTCCCGGTCTGATCACGCTCCGGAACAACATCGCGCACAGCAACGTCGGCGGCGGCGGCGACTTCAACGTCCCGAGCCCGAACGCGGCGAGCAGCCACAACCTGGCCAGTGACACGACCGGGACCACCCACAGCCCGGCCGGAGGAGGGATCGATTCGCAGACGCTCGCCCAGGTCAACTTCTTCTCGACGACACCGGGACTCGAGAACCTTCATATCAACGCAGGGAGCACCGCGGCCGACCAGGGGGCGGATCTCGGCTCCATCTTCACGTCCGACATCGACGGCGTGATCCGTCTGACGCCCTGGGAGATCGGCGCGGACGACATCAGCCAGACCACGGCGGTGACGTTGCAGTCGTTCACCGCTTCGGGGACGGACGCTGCGGTGGAGCTCTCGTGGTCAACTGCCTCGGAGCTGTCCAACCTGGGGTTCCATGTTTACCGGTCGTTGTCGGCGGAGGGGCCTTACGAGCGGATCACGTCTTCATTGATACCGGGCTTGGGCTCCTCCCCCACGGGGGCGAGCTATTCGTATCGGGACAATGGTCTTTTGAACGGGCAGACCTACTACTACCAGCTCGAGGACGTGGAGACGACGGGCAAGGCGGAGCTTCACGGGCCCGTGTGGGCGACGCCGATGCCGGGCGCCGACGACGGCTCCGGCGGGGGCGACTCGGGCTCCGGTTCGGGCTCGGCGCGGATCACCTATGGCCAGCCGGAAGAGGCCTCCTTCCGGATCGTGGAGCGGGGGTCTTCCTACGTTCTGCTCGAGCTTCTGACCCCCGGCTTCTATGCGGTGTCGGAAGGCGATGGAACGGTTCACCTCGAGGTGCCGGGATTCTCGAGGCGGAGCGTACCGGGGGCTCCCGACGTGCCGGTGAAGCGGGCTTTGGTGGAGGCCCTGGCCGGACGGGGGGTCCGTCTGGCTTCGGCGGTGGCGAGCGACGAGGTCCGCTTCGACGGTTTGCGAGTGGCGGCGGCGGAAGCTCCGGAGCTCGTGGTCACCGACCAGGGGATGGTCAAGGCGGGGCTCACGAGAAAGACGAGGACATCACGGCCTGGCCTATTCCCCCGAATCCGGGCCCGGGTCTTGGAAGTGATCTTCCAGGGAGAGACAAAGAAGGTGCACCTGGAGCTGGCTCCCTTGCGCTACAACCCGGGGACGGGCCGGACCGTCCTGACCCAGCGGCTCCTGGTGCGGCTGGACTTTACGGGGGTGGAGAAGGGCGAGCGTACGCT
>CAYZLC010000268.1:0-2599 GCA_964479365.1 uncultured Dehalococcoidia bacterium | reverse complement strand
CGTCGGGAACGGATGCGGCGAATCCGTTGACCGCGGAGGAGTACGTCTGGCGCCGTTCAAGGGCATGGGCGCTGGCCACTTCGGCCGGAGCATTTCCCGGCTTGAGCAAGACGATGTATTCGTGGGGGATGATTTGCGAGTGTCCCGGTTGCGCGGTGAGAACGCACGCGGCGAAGATCAGCGCCAGTGCGGACAGACTCCTGGGGAGATTGGCATGGGCAGCGCCATTCGGCGCCTCAACCATTATGCGATTCGATTTCATGTCTCTTATTCGTTCGAGGTCTCCCAGTCAGGGGCGTAACGGCGATCCATCCCTCACACGAGGATGTCCGGCAGATTGCATCTACGTTCCGCAACTCATAGATCCGGCTGTCGTTTCCTTGTCCGCTTCGCCGCGACTGGCTCATACACCTCCAAGCACCTCGAATGCCATCAAGGCCGCAGCCGCACAGCGTGGAGTTTGCCGCATTTGAAAACGCAGTCCCGACACACCCTGACAAATTTCAGGTCACAGTCTGTCCGTCCGGTGGGTCATTTATGGATCACAGCAAGGCGCTCCCCGAAACAGAAGAAATTGATGATTGGCGGATTGTCGTGTCGGAATGAACGATAGATGTGCGTCGGTGCCAACGGACAAAGAGAAAACAGATGGGCACTCAGACCATGTCTGAGAAGTAGCGGCGGGCGTCCCGCCTGCCGTAGAGGGCGGCATCTTGCCGCCCGGATTAGCCGCTCGTGTTAGCGTAATACTTACAAGGTTGGTTGCGGGGCGACAATTTTTCCGCCGGGCTGGAAGCCACGGCTCTACGTCAGCCAAGATGGCTGACGCTACAATTTTCAGACAGGCGCCTCAGTAATCAGGTGGGGGGAGTCAGTGGCCAGTGACCGGGAAACTTTGCGTTTGCACGAGGCTTCTTCGAGGGCGTGATGCGCGTTTGGAGTCCCGCGATTAACGTGGCGGGAGCCGCCCAAAGGCGAGGCTCCAGACCGAAGCGTGAACTCCAACAAGAAAACAGCGGACGCCCTTTTGGGAGCGCCCGCTGTGGAGCAGAAACGAGAGTCAGTTACTGAACCAGGAACGTGGTCGAATCACTGGCCGGGACGTAGCCCGACTTGGAGGCGGTGGCGTTGACCGAATACGTGCCTGTGCCTCCCGGTTTCGAGTTGACGGCGTAGCTAAACGCCGCGACGCCGTTAGCGCCGGTGGTGCCGCTGAGGTTCTTGATGCCGCCCTTGGCGGTGGTCACCTTCACGGCGACCGTGGCGCCGCTGACGTTACTCACTCCGTCCGTCACGCTGACGATGATGCTCACGGTGTTCTTGTTCACGTAAGCAGGTTTGTCCGTCGCTACCATTACGTCGAGTTGAGCCGTTGGGGGCGGCGTCGCGCTCTGCACGGTGAAGGTCACGCTCGCACTGCCCGTGAGTCCGCCCGAATCGGTGACGGAAGCAGTGACGGTGTGTGTGCCGCTGCTGAGCACTTTGCTGAAGCTGCTGCCCATGCCGATCTGGCCGTCAATGCTGGAAGTCCAGGTAAGATTGGCGGAGAGATTTCCATTCTCCAGGTCGCTGGCGGACCCGCTGAAAGAAATGGCGGCACCAGAACTGAAAGTGGAACCCGACACGGGACTGCTGATCAAAACAGTCGGCGGATTGTTCCCCGGCGGGGGCGGGGGCGGCGGGCTTGAGCCGCCTGCGGCGTTCACCAGCGGCTCGTGATAGCTGTCCGGGTCGAGCGTGTTAGCCGGGCCCCAGGCCGATTGCGGTTCGCCAGCAGCGACCAGCGCCTGCTTGACAGCCTGGACACCAGTTGAACTTGTGGCGCGACCATTAGCCGTAACATAGAGTGCAACCGCTCCGGAGACGTGCGCCCCCGCCAGGCTCGTGCCGATGTATTGATTGCCGTAGCCGCCCTTGGACATCAGCGCCGTCGAGTACGTGGTGCCCACGCCAGCCAGGTCAATCTTCTGCCCAAAATTGGAATAGAAAGCCAGCGTATCATCCCAATTGGCCGAACCCAGTCCACCGGGCATGCCGTCGCCGTCATTCATGGAACTGACAGTAATCACTTCGGGGTATGCTGCCGGAACGATGTCATCCGACGTGCCAAAAACTCCGTCCGAGCCGTACACATTGCGCGAGGAGTTTCCCGCCGCCGCGACATACACGACGCCGCTGGCCACACTGTTTTGAATAGCCGTGCGCAAGGCGGAACTGGCCCCGGTAAATCCCAAACTGATGTTGGCCACGGAAATTGTAGCGGCATTCTGCGTCACATAATCCACGCCGCTGATGAGTGCGGAAAGAGTGCCGACACCATTATTATCCATGACTTTGACGGCCCACAGGCGGGCACCGGGCGCGACACCCACCACGCCGGAATCGTTGTCCAGCGCGCCGACGATGCCGGCCACATACGTGCCGTGTCCGTAGCCATCATTGCCACCGGAACCATCGTTGATAAACGTCACATGGCTGACCACATTGAGATCGGGATGAGAGAGGTCAATGCCCGAATCAAGGAGGGCAACGTCCACATTGACGCGCTCGTCAATGCCGTCAATCTTGGCAACGGCAGAGCGGTCCGCGCCAATGCGAC
>CAYZLC010000267.1:0-2646 GCA_964479365.1 uncultured Dehalococcoidia bacterium | reverse complement strand
CACTACGGCGGCCTTGAGCGCTTCTCGCCCCACGTCCAGGTACAGATGGGACGCGCGTTCGTCGTGGTCCTCACCGTCGTCGCCTACGCGATCGCGCTCCGGGCTCCCGAGAGCATCTTCGCCCTGGCGGTTCAATACGCGTTCACGGGCTACGCCGCGCTCTTCCCGCTTCTCGTGGCCGCGCTCTTCTGGAAGCGCAGCACGAAGTGGGGCGCCCTGGCCTCGACGCTGTGGGCGGCGGCGGCGGTCGCGGCGGTGGCCCTCTTCCAGGCCGCGGTGCCCGCGCCCGCATCGGGACCTCCTACGGTCGTCTGGAAGCTGGGCTCACTCGATGCGCTCGCCCGCACCGCGGGGGGCACGGCGGTCTTCGGCTTCATGCCGGTGGTGCCGATCGTGCTGATCTCGGCCCTGCTGATGGCCGTGGTCTCGTGGCTCACACCGAAGCCGACGTCGGCCACGGTTGCGCGATACTTTCCGGGAGCCTGAGGTCTACCGTCCCGGTTCCGCGGGAAGCCGATAGCTGCGCGACAGCACCGTCCACCAGCGTCCGTCCCGCTTCAGGAGGACGGTGAGCGACGCGCCGCGGGCGTGCAGCGCTGGCTCGTCACGGTCGAGGGTGTACGAGCTGTCGACCACGGCCACCGTGGCGGTGACGAAGCGAATGCGATCCACCGTGGTCGTCTTGGCCACGCCCTTCAGCGGGCCGGCGAACATCTGCTCGTAGAAGGCCTGGATGGCGGCGCGGCCCACCACCGGCGGCTGGTTTGGGCGCACGATGTCGGCGTCGTCCGAGTAGCCCTCGGCCACCGCGCGCGCATCGCCCCTCGCGAACGCCTCGGCGAACGAGGCGGAGTGAGCGCGGATGGCCGCTTCGTCTGCGGCCTGTTCGCCCTGGGCCGTGAGAGGTGCGGGACCGAAGGCGAACAAGACGACGGGGACCATCGCCAGTCGCATCTTCGACCTCTACTTCCCTTGCGGCGCTCTCACGCTCAGCGGTTGCCCGGGGCGACGATCTCCAGCCCGTCTTCGGTGTAGCGCCGGAAGTGGGCGAGGTTGAAGGTGAGGATCGCCGTCGCGCGGGCCTTGAGCGCGCAGGCCGCGATCACGGCGTCGTAAAAGGCGCCACCGGTGATGCCTCGGTCGGGCGCCTCCTCGAGGAGCCTTGCGAAGCGGGCCGCATCGAGGGCCACGAGCCTGCCCTGCCTGACGAAGCTGTATTGCAGCACCTGCCGGGCGTCCCCGGCCCCGACTCTGTGCGGCGCGGGGAGGCGCGTCAGGACAGCGTAGGACTCCACGAGCGCGGGGCCAGCCACGACCATCTCATGACCAGCCCGGAGCCGCCGGTCGATCTCGTCGGCCGCGGCCTCGTGGTGCTCGTGCCACGCCGCGACTGCGGCCACCATGCAGCTCGTGTCGGGCAGGAAGCCGGCCATCGCTCCTCAATCGCGCTAGGAGCGCTCGCGGCGGAGGGACCGTCGCGTCTCCTCCACTTCCTCGGCCCCGAGGGTCGGCGGCGACGATAGCGGCTTGGCCGTCAGGAGCCGGCCGCGCCGCACAAGCCGTACCGGCGTGGGCGCAGGCTCGATCTCGACCCGCCCGTCCTTGAAGCGGACGTTCAGGGGCATTCCGGGCTTCAGCCCCGCCTGTCGCCGCACCTCCCGAGGGATGACAAGGCGCCCGGCGGAATCTATGGCAGATTTCATGGCACTCATATTACCACCGAGTTGCGTTCCGCGGGCGTGCCCGACGCCGCCGACACCGCCACCCTGGTTCTCAACGTCACGACGGCAAGACATGGAGCCTGGCGTTCGACGGCGAATACCGCCGCCGGTGAGATCCGGTCGACCAGGCGATCCCGGGAGAGCTACGCCGCGGCCAGCTCCTTGAGCGCCCGAACGAAGGTATCCAGCTCCGCGGTCGTCGTGAAGAGATACGGCGTGATGCGCACGCCGTGAACGTTCGCGGTGTCGATCGCGACCGTCCAGACCCTGTAGCGGTCGAGCAGGGCCTTGGCGAGATCCTTCGGCTTCATCGTGCCCACGCCCACGTTCGCGATCGCGCAGGAGCGCCGCGGACCTCTGGGCGTGTTCAGGACGATGTTGGGGGTGTGGCGCACCTGATTGGTCCAGTAGTTCTGCAAGTAGCGAAGGCGCGCCTCCTTTCGCCCGATGCCGATGCTCTCGTGGAAGTCGATGGCGTTCATGATCGCGAGATCCGTGTGCACGGGGTGGGTCCCGGTGTGATTCAACTTCCCAATGTCGGTATTGGCGACGCTCCCGTCTCCGTAGATGGGCCACAGCTTCTCGATCCTGTCCGCGCGCACGTAGAGCATCCCCGCGCCGAGGTTGGCGCCCAGCCACTTGTGCAGGCTGGTCCCGTAGTAGTCGCAGTCGAGCTCGGGAATCGTGAAGGCGAAATGGGCGAAGGCGTGAGCGCCGTCGACCATCACGAGGGCGCCCCGGCGGTGGGCCACCTCGGCGATCTTTCTCACGGGCAGGATCTGGCCGGTGATGTTCACCATGTGAGGCACCATCACCAGTCGGGTCTTCGGCGTGATCGCGTTCGCGTAGAGCTGCACGATCTCGTCGTCGGACTGCGGATCGAGGGGCAGCGACACGCGCCGGTTGACCAGGCCGTGGCGCCGCG
>CAYZLC010000266.1:0-2666 GCA_964479365.1 uncultured Dehalococcoidia bacterium | reverse complement strand
CATTCACCACACCTTGTACGGAGGCCACTGTGGCGTCGTAATCTGCCCCTGAATTGAGGGTGACCCAGATTTCGCCGGAGTTTACGTCGACCACCGCGTCCGAGGTTATGGCGCGCCCGACGTGGGCGCCGACGGTCTTGACTCCGGGGATGGTCTGCAACTCCTGGGTGGCCGAGTCAATGACCCGGCTCATTTCGCCTTGTGAGGTGGCGGGGGCCCCATCCCAGTGGATCAGCAGTTCCCGCTGCTTCAGATCAGGCAGGACTGACGTCTCGCTGAGCTGTGTCAACGCGAGCAGCCCGATTACAGCGATAAACGCGGCCGCGGCAAAGGCTGCGCCGCGGGTCTGGATAAACCGCGAAAGAGCGATGGAGTGCCCATGCTTCAGCCAGCCAACCAGAGGCGAGTCCTCACGAGCCGGCGCATTGGCCAGGAGAAACGCGGCAAGCGCGGGCGTTAGGGTGAGCGAGACCAACATGGCTGCGCCTACCGCCATGCCATAGGCCAGGGCAAGGCGCGGGAAGAACTCGCCGGACACGCCGTTCAGGAAGAAGAGCGGGAGCACGGAGAGGAATATGACCAACATGGCGGTGACCATGGGCGCCCGCATCTCCACCATCGCATCGACAATTGAGAAAGCGGCGGGCTGATCGCTACCTTGAGCCTGACGCTCGCGCCGGCGCCGCATGATGTTGTCGACATCGATAATCGCTTCGTCCACGACGACGACGATGGCCATTACGAGGCCTGCTAAGACGATTATGTTGAAGGTGCTCCCGGTCAGTTGGAGCGCGAGCACCGCAACCAGCAAGGACATGGTGATGCTCACGAGGCTGATCAGGGCCGCACGCCAGCCGAAGAAGAAAGCTGCGAAAACGATTGCGATGAGGACAAGCCCGGCCAGCGCAGCGACTGTGAGATCGTCGATGGAGTTGTCAATGGAGGAAGCGGGCCGGTAGACCGTGGAATCGATCTCCATACCGGCCAAGCCGGGGCGCAGAGAGTCAAGCGCCGCTTCAAGGTCGTTTGTCACCTCAAGCGTGCTGGTCCCTGGGAACTTCTCAATGACGAGAAGAAGACCCTGGCCGTCCTTAACGACTGCGTTGCCGATAAGCGGCTGGTGGTCCGTCACGATTGAGGCCACATCGGACAGGCGCACATTGGGGTTGCCCTCAATGGGTACCTGGGCCAGCTCCTCCGGCGTGGAGAGGGGCTGCACGTGCTGGACGCCGAGCCTCTGGTTCGGCGTTTCGACGAAGCCCCCGGTGCCTGGCGTGGACGCCTCGAGGAAGGTCAGCGGGGAGACCCAGAGGGCGTTGCCGGTGGTGGCGATTACTTCGTCCAGCGAAACGCCCTGGTCTTTCAACCGCTGAGGGTCAACCTGCACCTGGAGCTGCTGTTCGCGTTGACCCCAGATGGAGACGTTTGAGACGCCCTCGACACCGAGCAAGCGGGGCTTGATCGTCCAGCGGGCAAGCACCGACATGTCGATCAGGGAAAGATCCTCAGAGGTGAGGGAGACCATCATCACCCGGCTGGTTGACGATGTCGGCTGAAGCATTGTGGGCGGCTTCGACACGTTCGGCAGCGCGTGTGCCTGCGTCATACGCTCCTGCACCATCTGGCGGGCGCGAAAGACGTCGGTGCCGGGCTCGAAAATCAGCTCGATCGACGACAGGCCCGGGACCGATTCAGAACGGATTACGTCAAGCCAGGCCACCCCGGCGAGAAGGTCCGCCTCCAGCGGAACGGTGATTAACTGCTCCACCTCGGCCGAGGACAGTCCGAGCGCTTCTGTCTGGATCTCCACAGTTGGTGGCTCAAACTCCGGCAGGGTATCGACTTTCGCGTCGTTGAGCTGCCTTGTCCCGAAGAACACGAGAGCTGCGGCGAGAACAACGATGAGGACTCGAGCCTGCAGACTCCATTCGATGATGCGGCGTATCATTGCTGGACACCGCTGAGGCCGGTCAGCCACATTCCTTTCGTGGGCGTGTCAATCATCTTTGACCTCCTCTTCCATCACTGCTATGGTGAAGACAGCAAGAGGCGCTCCTTACCACGGACTCCCCTTGCGACAAAGTCCTCAGCGGTGACCGCCGCTGAGGACTGACTTTATCTATCGCTTTCCGGTACGGACCTCCCCCCGCTGATCTTTAACCCGCGATAATGTGTAGGACAAAGAATGCGGGAAGGCTCATGTCGTGTCAACAAGGTGTAAGGGCGTTTCCGCCCTATTCTTACGAAGTCATATGATGTTCTTGCAAATGGGTCCCAACCGCCTTAGGCAGCCCGTGTGACTGCCCGCTAGCATGACGCGCCCTCTCGCAGCCGCCACCTCGCTTTGTCCATCTTTCGTGGGGCCGGGCCGGCCAGGCGCGTTGCTATCCGCCTGGTCCGTGTCGATCAGGGCCTTGCGATCAGGTCTTCATCGCCGCTTCATGCACCCTTCATCTAGGCGCCTTACTGTGAATGCGGCAAGAGGCGCTCTTTATCACGGACCCCGCTTGCAGCAAGTCCTCAGCGGTGACCGCCGCTGAGGACTTATCCTATCTGCAGTTCCGGATTGGACCACGACAACAGGCGCGTCAAAACCAGTCGAGCCAAATCTATGGAGGGCCCGGTGGGATTCGAACCCACGACTCCCGGATTAAAAGTCCGGAGCT
>CAYZLC010000265.1:0-2679 GCA_964479365.1 uncultured Dehalococcoidia bacterium | reverse complement strand
CCCGGCCCCTCCCCCTCTCCTGAGCCTGCGGCTCAGGAGAGGGGGAGGGGTGGCCGACAGGCCGGGGAGGGGGTGAGGCTTCTCACCCTCACGGGCGCGGGCGGCTCTGGCAAGACACGGCTCTCATTGGAAGTCGCGCGCTCGTTGCTCGACGCTTTCCCCGACGGCCTGTGGTTCATTGAACTCGCTCCGCTCTCCGACCCGGCGCTCGTGCCGCAGACCATCGTCTCAACGCTGGGCCTGATCGAGCAAGCCGGTCGCCCACCCCAGACTATCCTCACCGACTTCTTGCAAAGCCAGCAGGCGTTACTCATTCTAGATAACTGCGAGCATCTCATTCAGACGTGCGCGCAACTCGCCGAGACATTACTGCGCGCCTGCCCCAATCTACACGTTCTCGCCACCAGCCGAGAAGCGTTGGGTGTGCCAGGCGAAGTCACATTCAGTGTGCCCACCCTCTCTATACCAGACATCCGACAATCGCTCACCACCGAAAGGCTCACCGATTACGAAGCCGTGCAACTATTCGTCGAGCGCGCGCAGACCGCCCTACCGGGCTTCACGCTGACAAACGACAACGCGCCTGCCGTCGCGCAAGTCTGCCATCATCTCGACGGCATCCCACTCGCCATTGAACTCGCGGCGGCGCGGATGAAAATGCTGAGGGTGGAGGAGATCGCCTTACGCCTGGATGATCGCTTCCGTCTGCTCACCGGCGGCGCGCGCACGGCCCTGCCGCGTCATCAAACCTTGCAGGCGCTGATTGATTGGAGTTACGACCTGCTCTCCGAGCCGGAGCGGGTGTTGTTGCAGCGGCTCTCCGTGTTCGCGGGCAGGTGGTCATTGGAGGCTGCCGAGTCCGTTTGTGGAAGTGTGGGCATTGAGACGAACGAGGTTCTGGATTTGCTGACGCAACTGCTCAACAAATCGCTCGTCACCGCCGAGCGCAGGCAGGGCCGAGAGACCCGTTACCGGATGCTGGAGACCATCCGGCAGTACGCGCGTGAGAAATTGTGGGCGGCGGGCGAAGGGGAAGCGATGCGACAACAGCATCTGGCGTATTTCGTTCAACTGGCCGAGCGCGCGGAACCAAACCTGCGTGCGTTCGATATGGTCATGTGGCTGGATCGGGTGGAAGCGGAACACGACGATCTCCGCGCCGCGCTGGAGTGGGCGGTGGAGAGCGACATCCAGGCAGAGTTACGGCTGGCAAGTTCCCTACTATGGTTCTGGCACATTCGTGGCTACAATAACGAGGGCTGTGACTGGCTGGAGCGGGGGCTGTCCATCGAGGCGCTGGAGCGCGGGGAGAAGCCATTGTGGCCTGAGCGCGCCATGATCCGAGGCAAAGCACTCAACGTGGATGGATTCCTGAGGCTCCAACTGGGAGAGACGGAGAGGCCAGCCGTGCTCTCTGAGGAGAGCCTGACAATCTTTCGCGAACTCGGCGCGGCGGGCAAGCGGGGCATGGCCTATGCGCTCTTCAACTTGGCAATCGTAGCGTGGTTTCAGAAGGACAACGGTCAGCCGAAGTCGAGGGCGCTGATAGAGGAGAGCCTATCTTTGTTTCAGGAACTGGGGGATAAATTTGGCATCGCCCAGTGCCTCATACCCCGCGGGTATCATGTATGGGCAGATGGCGATTACGAGCGGATGAGGGCGAATTGGGAAGAGCACCTGACCCTGAGCAATGACATCGGGGACAAGGACGGGATAGCGACTTCACTCCAACAGTTGGGAATCATAGCCTGCCGGCAGGGCGATTACCGGCAGGCGACCACCCTGTTTGAGGAAAGCCTGGCCCTCTATCGCGAACTGGGAAATAAAGGGGGAGCGGGCTATATGCTTTTCCGCATAGGAGCTGTGGCCGCCGCTCAACGTGACTACGGGCAGGCAGTCAAATGGTACGAGGAGGCCCTCGCCCTTGAGCGGGATATGGGAGGGGGCATAGACATCGCCACCATACTTTACCACTCGGGAGCAATAGCTCAACTGCAGAGTGACCATGAGCAGGCGTCCAGACGGTTTGAGGAAGCACTGTCTGTTAGTCGGAAGGCAGGCGACAAACTCAGAACCGCCTTTGCGCTTTATGGCTTGGGGAAAGTGGCCTCGGCTCAGGGCGAGCATACTTCGGCCCGCTCGCTCCATCAAGAGGCATTAGGGATATGGCGGGAGATAGGCGACCAACAGGGTATCGTGTCCGCGTTGGAGGTCTTTGCGACGCTGGCGGCTGTCCGGCATCAGGCCGAGCGGGCGGCCAAGTTGTTGGGCGCCGCCGAGGCCGTACAAGCATTGATCCGTTTTTCCGATTCCTGGCTGGATTTCGGCCGATTGCCCGCCGAGCGCGCCGAACATGACCGCGCGGTGGCCGCCGCGCGCGCCGCGCTGGGCGAAGAGGCGTTCACGGCGGCATGGGAAGAGGGGAAGCAATGACGATGGAGCAGGCGGTGGAGTACGCGTTGCAGCAGGAGCACGGAAGCAGCTGAGAGCACCGAGATGGCGAACACATCCGAGGAACTGCGGCTCCAACTCTTGGGCGACTTCCGCCTCTGGGTCGGCGCGACCGAGATCAACGCAGAACGTTGGCGTTTACGCAAGTCTCGCACGCTGGTCAAGTTGCTCGCCCTCGCCCCCGACCACCAACTCCACCGCGAGCAGGTGATGGCGACGCTCTGGCCG
>CAYZLC010000264.1:0-2697 GCA_964479365.1 uncultured Dehalococcoidia bacterium | reverse complement strand
TCCCGAACAGCTTCCCGAAGATGGAGAAAGCGCCGAGGATGAAAACTGCGTCGTGCAGGGCGGCAACGACGGCTGCGATGCCATAGCGGTACGCCTTCGGCACGTTGCGGAACGAAATTGATATGTAAAGGAGTATGGCAATCGATGCCACGCCGATGGCGATGGCAGCGTTGCGGGCGATCTCCCGCGAGACGATCTCGGAGACCTGGTTGAAGTTGGTCGTGCGAAACGGGCCGAGCGCCTCCTCGAGGCCGGCTTCGATCGCATCGCGTTCGGACGGAGGCGCGGCGCCGACCGGCGGGCCGACGGGCCCCTCCAGCTCCCCCAGCCGGATGATGAACCCGCCGCCGGATGTCTTTTGCACGCGCGCCTCATCGTGGCCGATGTCTGCGAGAGCCTGCCCCACGCGGTCCTGGCTGACACTGGCATCGTTGAAGACGACGGTCATGGTCGCGCCGCTGCTGAATTCGATGCCGGCTTTGAGCGCCGGCGGCACCGCGAGGGAAATGATGCCGGGCACGAGAATGGCGGCGGAGATCGCGAAGTAAAGGCCGCGTCGACGCACGAAATCGAAGACGAAAGGCGTGGCGCCGGCGACGCGGCCGATGCCGAGATCCGGCGCGAAGAGAGACATGTTGCGGGCCAGCGGCGTCCCCACGAGCAGGCGCAGGAATGTCCGCGTGACGACGATGGCCGAGAACATGCTGACAAGCACGCCGATGCCCAGGGTGAGCGCAAAGCCCTGAACCAGGCTCGCACCGAATTGGTCGCCGAACCACCAGAGAATGACGCACGTGATGATCGTCGCGACGTTGCTATCGCGGATGGAAGACCAGGCGCGGTCGAAACCGTGCTCGATGGCGGAGGGGAGGGCGCGCCCGGCGCGCAGCTCTTCTTTCATGCGTTCGAAGACCAGAATGTTCGCATCGACGGCCATGCCCACAGAGAGCACAAAGCCCGCGATGCCGGCGAGGGTTATCGTGACGGGGCCGATGATGGGCCCAAGCTTGAATAGCATCATGACTGTCGAGGTGTACGTAATGAGCGCAAAGCAGGCGAGAAGGCCGGGCAGCCGGTAGTACAGCACCATGAACGCCATCACCGCGAGGATGCCGATGAGGCCCGCCTGAACGGCGCGGATCAGGGTTGTCTCGCCGAGGGTGGCATCCACTTCCGTGGTCTGGATGGTGCGCAGCGGGACAGGGAGCGCTCCGGCGTTTAGCTGGATGGCGAGCGTCTTCGCCTCGTCGAGCTCGAGGCCATTGATCACACTGTTGCCGCTATTGATGACCTGTTGCACATTTGGGGCACTGATCAGCTCGTCGTCCAAGAAGATGGCCAGAGGGTAGCCGACGAGCCTTTCCGTCACCTGCTGGAAGATGATGCCGCCCTCTCCCGTGAAGACCAGATTGACGACGGGGCCTTGACCAGGCAGGACATCGACGCTGACGCCGTTTGACTTGAGAAAGCGGCCGGTCAATACCCTGGCCTGGCCCTGCGATGTGCCCGTCGCAGGCTTCCACTTCACGGAGCCGCTTACGCCTTCAGGGCCTATGCATTCGACGCGCCTCGTGCCTGAGGTGGTCGTTTCCGTAAGCGTATCCCTGCCTACGGTGAATTCAGCTCCACTGTCGCTGATGCAGGTGACGAGCCCGGCGGCGTCCAGGACGGGTTCGCGGAACTCGAGGAGCGCTGTCCTGCCGATGAGGTCACCCGCCTCCTCCGGCGATATGCCCGGCAGCTGCACTGCCAGGCGGTTCTGGCCCTCCCGCGTCACCTCGGTCTCGGCAACCCCGAACTCATTGACGCGCCTCTCGATGATGTCCCTGGCGCCATTCATCGCCTCATCCACGTTCGTGCCCGGGGGCAGGCCTGACAGGTCGGCCTCAGTCAGAACGTAGGTGCCGCCCTTGAGGTCGAGGCCGAGCTTCATTGCGGCTCGACCCCCGATCTCGATGATCGGGCCCTCCGGGTAGTCGATGAAGTCGGGCAAGTAGCGCTTGGGCCAGCCGGGCCAGACGACGAGAATCGAGAATACGGTCAGCGCAACGATGCCGACAAGGAGGATCTGGTTCCAACGATTACGCATGCCTAACTCCGGCTCCGTTCAGACATCCGGGCGCGTTCTGTAGCCGGCGCCCGCTGCTCGCCTGGAGGCGCCAGGCGCTGAACGACGGCAGAAGCGAAGGCCCTCACCTCGACGCCGCCGAGGTCGAGCACCAGCTCCGTGGGGCCGGCTTCCTCGGGCACGCGGACTTCCTTGATCACCGCGATGAGGCCGCCCTGCGTAAGCACCTCATCGCCGACGCGCAGGCTGGCCAACTCCTCGCGCTGCCTCCGCTGGTACTGGTATACGGGCCGGAGGAAGGCGAAGTAGAAGAGCGCAGCGATGGCGACGGGATAGGCGAGGGCGAGAACCCAGATCATGGCCTATCTAGCGTAGAGGAGCCGGGAGACAGGAGCAAGGAAGTTGGAGGAAGTAGGAAAAAGGAAGGAAGATGGAGAAGGAAAGAGAGGCGGTACGAGATACGTGGCAAGCCCTGCGGACTCCGGGAACCTTGACACTGTAACCCACTCATGATCACTCACGTCTGTATAGCGGCACGGCGCGAACGGCGGTCTTGTGTATCGGTCTCTTGCTCCAGAGCGGACTCGTGACTGCCTGCAAGTACGCCGCGGGCGGCTTGGGCATTCAGA
>CAYZLC010000263.1:0-2698 GCA_964479365.1 uncultured Dehalococcoidia bacterium | reverse complement strand
GAGCGCCTGGTGGGGCCCGACGCGCCACTCGAGTACAGCCATACGATGACGGAGCAGATTGGGGGCCAGCTAGCGGCAGGGTTCGTGCTCACGGCGTTCGCGGAAGCGCCGCATCACGCGAGCATGACCGCGAAGTTCATGCCCGGCTACTTCGCGACGCGGGCGCTCAAGCCGAATATCGTGGCGACGCGCGATTGACGCCCGCTCGCGCATCTTACCGCGGTGGCCCGGATTCATCGAGGCGGTGGCTGCCGCCTCATAGGTCGCGCCTGTCCTAATCGCGCCTCACTATGCCGCGCCGCTACAATACTGCCACCATGCCCAAGATCCTCGTCACCGATCCGATCGCCCAGGAAGGTATCGACGCCCTCCGCCGCGAGGTGGAGGTCGACGTCAAGCTGAAGCCGTCACCCAACGAGCTGCTCGCGATGATCGGCGACTACGATGGTCTCATCGTCCGCTCCGAGACGAAGGTCACGCGCCCCGTCATCGAAGCAGGCAAGCGGCTCCAGGTGATCGGCCGCGCCGGCTCCGGTGTCGACAACATCGATCTCGATGCCGCCACCGAGCGCGGCGTGCTCGTGGTCAACGCGCCGCTCGGCAACACGATCTCCGCCGCCGAGCACACCATCGGGCTCATGTTTGCGCTCGCGCGCAAGCTGCCCGAGGCGTACGCGTCGTTGCGAGCGGGCAAGTGGGAGCGCCAGCGCTTTCTCGGCACCGAGCTGCGCGGCAAGACACTCGGACTGATCGGCTTCGGTCAGGTCGGCGGCGAGGTCGCACGCCGCGCGCGCGGGCTCGATATGCGCGTGGTTGCGCACGATCCGTTCGTCTCCGCGGAGCGCGCCACCAGCATGGGCGTCGAGCTCGTCTCGCTCGACGACGTCTTCGCGCAGGCCGACTTCATCTCGCTGCACATGCGTCTCACGCCCACCACGCGTGACATCCTCAGCGCTCAGCAGTTCGCCAAGATGAAGCCCGGCGTGCGCATCATCAACACCGCCCGCGGCGAGCTCATCGACGACAACGCGCTGATCGCGGCCATCGACACAGGGCGCGTCGCCGGCGCGGCGATCGATGTCTTCCGCGAGGAGCCGCCCGGCGACAGCCCGCTGCTCAAGCACGATGGCATCCTTGTCACGCCGCACCTCGGCGCGTCGACCGAGGAGGCGCAGGAGCGCGCCGCGCTCGACGTGGCCGAGCAGGTCCTTGCTGTGCTTCGCGGCGAGCCCGCGCGCTACGCCGTCAACGCGCCGCTCGTCTCCGCTGAGACGATGGAGGTGCTGCGCCCGTTCATGGACGTGGCCCAGCGGACGGCCTCGCTCGCGACGCAGCTCTACGAAGGTCAGCTGCGCTCGATCGAAATCCAATATCTCGGTGACCTCGCCGATTATGATGTCACGCCGCTAAAGGCTGCGGTGATCAAGGGACTCCTGGCGCCGATTAGCGAAGAGAACGTCACGATAGTGAATGCGAACTTGATCGCGGAGCGTCGTGGCCTTCGCATCACCGAGTTTAAGGGTCCGTCCGCGGAGTACGCCAACCTGCTCAGCGTTACCGTGACTACCGATGTCGGCCACACGCACGTCGCCGGGACCGCGTTCCAGGATGGTCCCCACATCAAGCGGGTGGACGACTTTACCGTGGACATCCCGCCGGGTGCCGGCTACCTGCTCTTCTGCGAAAACCTGGACCGGCCCGGCATGGTGCACGCGGTCAGCGGCCTGCTTGCCAAGCACGACATCAATATCAGCGCTATGGATCTCGGCCGGACGAAGGTTCGCGGACACGCCCTCATGGTGCTGAGCCTCGACGATGAGATACCACCCGAGCTCCTGCGTGAGATAGAAGCGCTGCCCGACATCTACGCCGCCCGTCGCGCGATGATCTAGCGCCGATTGTCATCCTGAGCGAAGCGAAGGACCTGGCCCCTCGCGACATACCGCACTCACGCCATGCTGAGCTCGTCGAAGGAACCTGACCCCTCGCGGCAGACTTCCGCCATGCTGTAGGGGAGGCCTTTAGGCCTCCCGCACGCCTTCGAGGATCCGATGCCGAATGTCTTGCAGCGCTGCATTGCGTGTGTCTTGCTGGCCACCCTGCTGGTCGCATTCGCCGCCGGCTGCTCGAATGGGACGTCCACCCGACGTGTGTCAACACCGCCGGCGGACGTGACGCCGCCTGCGCGAACGCCGACCGCGGCACCGTCTCCGACCTCCGACGGCACGATCACGATCGCCGCAGTAGGCGACGTCATGCTCGCGCGCGACCTCACGACGCTGATGGACGAGCACGGCGCCATCTACCCATTCGAGCGCGTGCTGGCGCTGCTGCGCAACGCCGACATCACGATCGCGAACTTCGAAGGTGCGTTCACCGACCGCGGATCGCCCGCCGATAAGCTCTACACGTTTCGCACGCCGCCGCGCTTCGCGTCCGGCCTGGCCGGCGCCGGCATCGATATCGTCTCGCTCGGCAACAACCACACGGCGGACTTCGGGCCCAACGGCGTGCAGGACACGATCGCCGCGCTCGATGGTGCCGGCGTCCGTCACGCAGGCGCCGGCATGAACGAAGTCCAGGCGCGCACACCAGCGCTCCTGAACGTCGCCGGCCTCCGTATTGCGTTTCTCTCCTACACGAACATCATGGAGAACACGTTCGCGGGCGCGGACAGCGCGGGCGTAGCGCTCGCCAC
>CAYZLC010000262.1:0-2700 GCA_964479365.1 uncultured Dehalococcoidia bacterium | reverse complement strand
TGCCGTCCGCTTCCTCGAGCCCGTAGATGGCGGCGATGTGCGGGTGGTTGAGGGAGGCGAGGAGGTGGGCCTCTCGCTTGAAGCGGGCCAGGCGATCGGCGTCCTTCACCAGCTCGGGGGGCAGCACCTTGATGGCTACTTCTCGCCCCAGGGTGGTGTCGGTGGCGCGGTAAACCGCGCCCATCCCGCCCGCTCCGAGGGCGGCGGTGATCCGGTAGTGCGACAGGGTCTTGCCGATCAAGAAGGCTCACCTAGGCGGAGTCGCTACCCGCCCCGAGCGACGCTCAAGACTGCGAGGGACGGCGCATTATACGCGGCGGGGCCTGGAGGAGAATCCGAAGCGCGGGCGTGCCCCCACCGCGCTACGGTTTCGGTCCCGACTTCGGGCATGGACATCCCGCCGATGATCTGCCAGGGGCCTCCGTCTTTATGCCAGGCGTGGGTGACACGGATCGTGCGCGCCTCTCCCTTGCCGTCTTTGTCCAACCACGCGTAGGTCACCCAGTAACATGCCATCCCGATCCCTCCGGTGATTCGAATCGGCGCCGGCTTGAACTCGATGGTCTTGAACCTCAGCCCCTTGCTCGTCTGCGAGGTTATCCAATCGGTGATGTGCTCCTTCTGGACCGGCGCGTCACTCACCGACGGCCACCCGAGAAAGTTCTCGTGCCACAGTCCCCGGTAGGCCCGCAAGTCGTCGTCCTGCACGTAGCGCCAGTAAGCGCGCTCCAGCTCCCAGACGCCCTGTTCGTCTGGGGAGGCTTGAGCTGGGGTCGACCCCGCCGAGGGAACGGCGAGGCCGGTCGCCGACAGACACGCCATCAAGCCCAGCCGAAGCACCTTCCGACCGCTTGTCATCCGTACCTCCTACGCTCGTCCCCGCTCGCTTGCCGCTCGAGGAGGACGGTAGTCGACTCCGTCCGGAACGAGTTGCCTCAAGTGACGCTTGAAGCTGCCGTGAAGCCGAGGCCGAGACAGCGAGTCCTTGGCCCCGCCGGCCGCGACCGGGGGTCCATTCTCGGGCTGGGCGAAGCGGCCGGAGTGGTGAGGAGGGGTCAATCCTAATCGAGCAGAGTGATCGCATCGCCGACGTGCAGGAGGCCCTCCACCAGCACCGCCGCATAGACTCCGGCCTTGGTGTCATGGTCCTTGGCCAGGCGCCGCATGATCTCCGGGTTGGCCTGGGCGGTGTCCGGATCCAGGGTGATCATCTTGCAGCGGGGGTCGCGCTCCAGCACCCCGATCTCCGTCTTGGCGCCCATGCGCAATCGGCGGCCGACCCACCCGTCCTCGCCGAATCCTGCGCCCCCGGCCAGATCGACGTAGACATTGGCCCGGAAGCGCCGCTTGTCCAGGGGAACGCCGACTTCCTGGCTCAGCTGCCGCGTCGTCTGGATGGAGATGAGGGAGACCGGCCGGCAGTCGGTAAGAGCGCGCTCCGACCGGCGAAGCGACAGGGTGAGCCCGTCCCGCCCCTTCGCGCTGAGCCGCTCGATCAATCGCGGATCGTCGATCGGGAACACTTCGCCCGACGGCGTCTCCACGTCCACCATCTGCTCGGCCGCTTCCGCGTAGGCCGGCGTGATCCCCGGTGCGAGCGCCTCGGCCTCGGCCAGATTGGGGGGCTTCGCCATCCGGCCTCGATCCCGGTAGGTGGCACGATGCCGGAGCATCTGCTCCTCCTCGCGCGCGGTCAGATACGGAAACCCCGCGGGCGCGGCTCCGCTACGGAAGGCGTACGCGCGGTCGCCGTACACCCCGGGGAACCCGAGAAAGGCCTCGCTCAACTCTTCGCCCCGCATGCTCTTCACGGGGTAACGCCACAGGCTCTCCACTCGTCCCACCACTGTCATCGACGAACCCTCCTCCGCGCTACGTCTTTGAGATCCTCCGCGCACGTATCGTAGCGTGGGTCGGACCGCAGCGGATCGTAATCGGGCAGAGCCACGATGCCGTGATGGTGAGCGCGGGACGTTGGAGGCGCAAGCGGGTTCGCGGATACGGCCGATGCGGGCTCACGCGGCGACCCACGGAAGGGGATCGAGCTCGCGGCCTACCTCGTGTCCTCGCCCGCGCCCCACCCTCTGCTCGACGAGGTGATCCAGGAGGGCGGCCCCGCGGCTTCTCCCGCGGTCGTCCCGGTCGCAAGCCGGCCCGCGGTGGCGGCGGCGACGCCCGTCGTGATGGCCGCGGCGTAGCCGCTCCGATCCGCTCGAGCCAGGCTGGCGATGCCGGGTTAAGGTATAGGCGGTCGCGACATGGCATCACCTCGACCTTGGTCTTGGCCTTGAGCGTCCCCTGCAGCGACCCCGTCTGGTTGGGTTGAGACAGATCTGCCTCGGTAGTAGCGTTCAAGAATCATCGGGGGAACCCGCTGTGCTTGGAGAAATGGAGAAGAGCGGCGAGACCACGAGGCTCGGCTCGAAGGTTCAATCGTCGCTGTGCCCCTTTTGGACGGGACGTTCTCCTTCAGTCGTGTCGTCGAACTGCTGCGCGCCGAACTTCAGAAAGCAGGAGCTGCGACGCGCAAGTCTTCGGCAATCCGGGCGGCACAGGTCGAAGCCGCGCGACGGGCAGAGGAGAATCGCCGGTGGCAGGAGGAACGGCAGAAGGGCGAAGAACGTCGGCGGCGAGAAGAAGGGATAGATAGGGGGTTCCTTTTCGGGGTTTCCGGCGGGGCGCTCCCGCGGCGACCCGGTG
>CAYZLC010000261.1:0-2706 GCA_964479365.1 uncultured Dehalococcoidia bacterium | reverse complement strand
CCTACCGTCCAACCGCGCGTCAGGGCTCTTCCCGCGCCGCCGACCGCTCTGGTTCGCACCCGGCCCGTACGCCTCTGTTGCTGACGCGGCGCTCGCCACGCTCACGGGACGGAGCATCGTCCTGGCGAGCACAGCCGTAAGGCCAACGCCAATCACAACCCCACCCGCGAGCAAAAGCAATAGGCCACTCGTAACCCCGAACGGGCCGCCGGTGTTCGGCAGGCCGACCGCCGATAAAGCCCGATTGAGCGTGATGCCGTGCGTGGCGCCTGCCTCGTCCGGTGCCGGCGTTCTCGTCGCGGTGGCTGCAGCGGCCGCGAGCGACTCCGGAGTCGTTGCCGGGCTCGGTGTCGTCGTTGTTGTCTGGGTTTCCGTCGGCGTTGGGGTGCCGGTTCCGGCGCTGGTGGCTGACGCAGTAGGCGTGGGGGTATCGGGCGTGGGAGAAGGTGTCGCGGTCGCCGTAGGCGTTGGCGTGGAAATCGGTGTCGCCGTGGGCGTCCGAGTCTCCGTCGGCGTCGGCGTGTTCGTTTCGCCGGTCGTTGCCGTCGCCGTTGGTGTATAGGCCGGCGTGGGTGAGGCGGTCGCCGTCGCTGTCGGTATATCGGCCGGCGTGGGTGAGGCGGTCGCCGTCGCTGTCGGTATATCGGCCGGCGTGGGCGAGGCGGTCGCCGTCGCTGTCGGTATTGCCGTCGGGCTGCGTGTCGCGGTCGGCGCTTGAGTATTCGTTGGTGTTGGGGTATCGGTTCCGCCGATCGTTGCCGTTGCCGTAGCCGACGGCGTTGGCGTAGAAGCTGGGCTCGGCGTTGCGATAGGAGCCTGACTCCCGGCCGGCGTTGCCGTTGCCGTAGCCGACGGAGTTGGCATAGAAGTTGGGCTCGGCATTGCCGTAGGAGCCTGACTCCCGGTCGGCGTGGCCGTTGCCGTCGCGGCTGTTGCAGGGGTTGGCGTAGGCGTGGCCGGCGGCGTGCTCCCGTTCTGCACGCGAAAGAAGATGACCCCTACCCCGCTGTTCGTGCTGTTTCCCGCGTCGCAGTCTGCGCGCAGGTGCAGCTTGTGCGTGCCGTTCGCCAGCTTCCTCGTGTCGATGACCACCGGGCCCTCGTACCCGCCCGCACCCTGCCTCAGCACCGTCCCGGGTATTGGGGGCTCGGCGTGAAAGTCCGGGTCCAGCGTCACGGTATGGCTCGTCACCGGAAAGCTCGCATCGGTCGAATGCGTGACGATCCGCACGGTGGGCATCCAGATGCCGCTAATCGGCGCGTTCGGGATAGGCGGCAAGAGCCCTGCCTCGCAGTAGCCCGCGAGCGGATTGTCGCCGTACCAGCCCTTGTTTCGCAGGAAGGGGAACCGGCTCACGTCGCTCATCGGCCGGCCGTTGTCGATGTAGACTTGCCAGTTGGTCGATGCGTGCATCTTGTTCCCGTCCGGCGTGTTCACGAATGTCCTGAACCGCACCTCTTGCAGGCCCGATTCCTGGAACTCCGACATATGGACGGTGAAGTGCAGCCAGCGTTCGCACGTCCCCACCGGACAGGTGAAGCCCGGCACAGTAAAGCTCTGCACGGTCGTTTCGTAGCCGACGCCCTTCGTCACCAGGTCGAAGCTGCTGTACGTGCCCGGGTTTTCGTGCATGATCAGCCGCAGGTCGATATCGAAGTCCGAGCTCATCGTCTGGCGCTCCGGGATGCAGGCCTCCTGGTGCACGTGACCGAAGTCGGTCCCCGTCTGTCCCGGGAACTTCGTCCACCACGCCTGCGAGCTCACGTAGACGCGCGCTTCGGGATAGCCGGCGCAGCTGATCCGATCAGGCGCCGCGCTCGTCGCGGATTGGCCGAGGAGAGCCGTGAACAATGCCGCCATCGCCCCAAGCAGGGCGCCGGCCGAAAAGCCGACAAACAGGTATCTCATCGCTTCATCTCCTTGATCACGGCGAGACCGGCAGACGCGAGGAGCGGAACGACGAGGAAACTTTTTTCAGGGCGTTACGACCGGTTCGATCTGGTCATACCGGCACCTCGAGATTCGACTGACGGGGCGGGATGCGGGTCACGTCTGTGTTACATAAGACGCGTAAGTTGTCTGTATAACATAGGACGCGTAATAAGTAAAGAAATACTCCGCCTGGCGAACACAAAAGGGGAAGGCAAAGCCAGCGAGAGACTCAACGAACCTCGAACCAGCTTGCTCCCCAGCTAAGCACGAGGCGACTGGGTGCCGTGTGTTTTCGAGAACAGTTCGCTCGTTAGGTAAACAGTGGAGACATCGCAGCCCGGGTGACCATGCTCTCCATCTCGGCCTCTGCGATGAATGGTTGCTTAACGTCGCTCAGTCCACTCGGCGATGATGCGTGCACCATTCCAGTGTTCAGTGATGAATGCCGACGGCAGCGATCAGACTCGACTCACAAGCAATCTCGGTGCTGATCTTGCTCCTGACTGGCAACCGCTCTTGCCCGCCACGCCGTCGCCGACAGCCACGCCGAGAGCCACACCGACACCGGTGCCCGTCGGTGGTGTCGCTAGTCTGCTGGACGACGCTGCGCCGCACGCCGAAGCCGGCGGCGCTCCGGGCGCGCCCATCGGCGCTGCTGCCGCTGTCGGCATTGCAGCGCTGGCGGCGGGCGGTTGGTACGCCCGCAGGCGATGGAGGAGCCGCACGCGTCAATAAGGTGACGCCACCTCATTGGAGTTGCGCGCGTTATCGTCT
>CAYZLC010000260.1:0-2710 GCA_964479365.1 uncultured Dehalococcoidia bacterium | reverse complement strand
ATGGCCGAACCCTGGCCGAAGACGCTCGGCCCGTATCCCAAACACCACCTCTCGCTGCTCTTCGAGCAGTCCGTCCAGCGCCTGCCCGACAAGCCCGCACTGATCTCGGCCGACGAGAAGCCGTACACCTACGGCGCGCTCTGGCAGGCCGCCCGCAAGACGGCCAGCTTCCTCCAGCGCGAGGCCAAGCTCGCGCACGGCGAGACGGTCGCGATCTACGCGCCGAACAGCCCGGAGTACGCCGTCGCGTTCCACGGCGCGTTGCTCTGCGGCGCCAAGGTGACGACGCTCAACCCGCTTTACCGCGAACGCGAAGTCGAGCATCAGCTCGACGACGCGGAAGCCGTCGTCGTCTTCGCGGCGAAAGCGATGCTACCCACGGTCGAAGCCGTGCGCGAGCACCTGCCGCGCCTGCGCCAGCTCTACGCGATGGACGACTTGCTCTCGATGGTCGCGGGCGCGTCGGACGCGCCGGAGCCGGTCGAGATCGATCCGGAGCGCGACATCGCCGCGCTGCCGTACTCGAGCGGGACGACGGGCATGCCGAAGGGCGTGATGCTCTCGCACTACAACCTGACGTCGAACATCCGCCAGATGCGCGCGACGAACCTCGTGCACGAGGACTCCGTGCTGCTCGCGTTCCTGCCCTTCTTCCACATCTATGGGCTGATGGTGCTGCTGAACGCCTCGCTGGCGGAAGGCTCGACGTGCCTCGTCATGCCACGCTTCGACCCGGACCTGACGCTCCACTTCATCGAGAAGTATCGCGTGTCCGACTTCTTCGTCGTGCCACCGGCGCTGCTCGCGCTATCGCACCACCCCAAGCTCGACCAGTACGACGTGTCATCGCTGCGCTTCATCCTGTCCGGCGCTGCGCCGCTGCCGCTCGAAGTGGCCGAGCTGGCTGCGAAGCGCTTCGGCTGCCAGATAGTGCAGGGCTACGGCATGACCGAGACGAGCCCGCTCACGAACGCGACGCCGCTCGGCGCGCCGAAGGATGGCTCTGTCGGCCCGGCCGTGCCCGACACGCTGGAGAAGGTCGTCGATCAAACATCGGACAAAGACCTGCCCGCCGGTGAAGTGGGCGAGCTGCTGATCTCCGGGCCGCAGGTGATGCTCGGTTACTGGAGGAACCCCGCTGCCACGGCCGAGACGATCCGCCCCGACGGCTGGCTGCGCAGCGGCGACATCGCGCGGATGGACGAGGACGGCTACGTCTACATCGTCGACCGGGCGAAGGAGATGATCAAGTACAAGGGCTACCAGGTCGCGCCGGCGGAGCTGGAGAGCGTCGTGATGGAGCATCCCGCCGTCCTCGACGCCGCCGTCATCCCGAAGGCGGACTTCGAAGCGGGCGAAGTGCCGAAGGCGTTCATCGTGCTCAAGCCGGGTCAGCAAGCGGGCGCCGACGACATCATGGCGTTCGTCGCGGAGCGCGTCGCGCCGTACAAGAAGCTGCGCGAGCTGGAGTTCGTCGCCTCGATCCCGAAGACGGCGTCCGGCAAGATCCTCCGCCGCGAGCTAATCGAAGCGGAGCGCGCGAAAGGAAAGTAGGGACGAACCTTTAGGTCCGTCCGCAACAATCGCGCGACAGGCTTCAGCCTGTCGCGGCGTGATGTAGGTACACGCTTGCGTCGCGTCATTCCGAGCCCTTCGGCTGCGCTCAGCGTAAACTCCGCGAGGAATCTCTTTGCATAGGCCCCCAGGCATTCGATCAATCGAGGAACAGGGAGCCACGTGCAAACAGATTCTTCACCGTCGGTCGCCGGACGGCGACCTTGCGGCTCAGAATGACAAGGCCGGGGGTGCTGATCGAACAGGAGCGCGCGAAAGGAAAGTAGGGACGAACCTTCAGGTCCGTCCGCAACAATCGTGCGACAGGCTTCAGCCTGTCGCGGCGGTAATGTAGGGGCGTTCTTTCGCGAAAGGACGCCCTCGTGGAGGGCACTCCATACGGCGAAGGAACCATGACCACGATCCATACACCCACCAAAACCGAGCTCCTCGACGCCATCCGGGTCGCCGGCCGTGACGCGCTCGAGCGCCTGCGCGCGCTGCCGCCCGGCGAGTTTGTACGCGTCCGCTACGACAACGGCTGGACCGGCCACGACATCCTGGCCCACATCGCAGGCATCGAGTCGATCTATCCGCTCTACATCAAGCTCGCTGAACTCGGAGCCCCCTCCGAGAGTGCGCTGCCGGAAGGCATCCGCTGGCTGAGCCTGGAGGAAGCGCCGGGCGTTCCTACCGTCATCGCACCCGGCGGCATCGACGCGTTCAACGCGCGCATCGTGGCCGAGCGCGAGCATACGCCGGTCGTACAACTCCTGGCGGAATTCGAGGACAGGCGCGCGGCAACGGTTGCAGCCGTCGAAGCCGCCGACGGCGCACTGCTCTCCATTCCGATCCGCACACTGGCCGGCGCCACGGGCTCGCTGTCCGCAGCCCTCTACCGGATCGCGGTGGAGCACATCGAAGAACACGTGCGCGACATCTGTGAAGACCCACGATGACGACTGAAGTAAGCTTATGCTAGGCGCCATGGCGAAGGTCCTTCTCGGAAGTCTCATCGCCATTCTCGTCGCGCTGGTGGCGCTCGTTGCGTTCCGCGCCGACGCCATGCGCTTCGGCGACGCTGACTGCAACGGCACTGTCAACAGCATCGACGCGCTGCTCATCCTCCAGCACGACGCCGGCCTCACCGACTTCT
>CAYZLC010000259.1:0-2711 GCA_964479365.1 uncultured Dehalococcoidia bacterium | reverse complement strand
GAGCGTTCAGCGTATGATCCGACGTAAAACACGTCGTGAGCCGTTGGCACCGCGATAACTTGCTCGCGCGCTGCGACAAGTCGGCCATCGCCGCCGGCGACTCGGCGCGCTTCTCTTTCCGCGCGTGCTCGGACTTTCGGCGCGCTCAAGATGACGCTGTTCAGCGAAATCTACGACGCGAACACCGCGCTCACCTGCATTTGCGCCGGGCTTGGGTGGCCGCCGTAGGTATCCATTTTTTCACACCTCATTGACATCCTAAAGCAATTTGGTCAGTCTTAGTTTTGGTTGTCTATCGCGCCGTCAGCTAGCCGTTACTACATGCTGGCGCGCGGTGGGTGTGGAGTGGCGGTGGTGTTGTCCTCGACCACAAGCAGTGTTTCTCATCACGCTGTACCAGCTCTCATCATGAGCGGACTGCGATGAGCTGCTAGGCGGAGGCAGGCGAGGCGGTGTTGGAGGGGAGGGGAGGTTATGAGCCTTCGCATGATGTCAGATGTCTGGGAGCGCTCGCAAGAAACTGGAACCCGTCTGCTGGTTCTGCTGGCTATTGCTGAGCAGGCGGATGACGAGGGTGCTAAAGCCTGTGCGACAGTTGGATCCCTCGCCAGAAAGTCGCGCCTAAGCAAGCAGGATGTCCGCCAAGCCATCGAAACCCTGGCAAGCTCCGGTGAGTTGCGCGTAGAGCCGAGTGCGGGGCCGCGTGGCCTCCCCTTGTATTCGTTTAATTTCGGCGCTCCGGGGTCTTTGGCGAGTCGAGAACCCGAAATCTCGGGCTTCGTAGATCGATTACGCCACGGCGGCACAGCCGCGCTTAGGACATCCTCGCCAAAGATGGTTAATGGCCGCAACAGTGCTCCTTCGGATCCCGAGCTGCCCTTGGCCCCCAGTCCTGACGCTGCGGCCGCTCATTCCGCGACCTCCCGATTCCGGCACGGGGTTGCCGATGCCAGGCCGTCAAGTTCTCAGCCGAAAAAAAAGCGCCCTCCCCACGCTGCGACCGATTTCCATCCTCGCAGGTCGGTGGCGACTGTCCCGAGTCGGGACCAGCGAGTAGAGACGGCCGACCGCCCAGCCGACGCTGGTGAAGCGGCCACGGCCGCGAGCGCGCCGGCCCAGACGCCCGCAAGGGCTGCGCGCAACGGTGCGCGTCTGCCAACCGGCCGCGAACACTCCCGTATGTCGGCCCATCAGCAGCTTCGTGAGGAAATTGCCGCGCTGGTGGGCGTGCCGGCGGAAGACTTGGAGATCGGCTGCATGTTGGTCGAGTGAGCGAACGTCGCCGCAGCGTCTACCCGCCCGAAGCTCGCAAAACAGCCGCGGTTCCCCCCATCGTGCAACCGATGGTGCGCGGGGAAACAGTCCTTGCGGGTAGCCCGGCAATTCCTCTGCAAGCGTAGCCACCTGGGGCTAGAAAGGCGGCGCTCCGATGTCAAGGATTCGCAATCACCGCCCGTCAGGCATTGCCAGCTATTTGAAATCCATTACCGCGCACATGAACGCACTCAGCGTCCGTGAAATCGATGGTCTCATCTGGCGTCTGCTCGACGAGCTCGGTTTGCCGTTCGACTCGGTTGGAACGCAGGCGCTAAACGAACTCAATGACATGAGAGGCGTACTGCTCGCGGACTACTCCCAGGTTCCTGGGCTACCCTCCCGCAAACTGCTGCGCGAACTTTCTCACATCGTGGACACTGAGATAGTTTCGCGGCTCGACTGGGAATACTGGGACCAACCTCAGAGTTTTGAGCGCCATATCAACCTCTTCGGCCGTCGTGAAATTGAAGTGCACGCACAGCCCTATCGGCAGGGGTCGGGTCTTTCGCTGCGCGGATTTTTCTACCAAACTGGCGCCGACGACAAAAAGAAGTTCATCATCTTCCTTAACACCGCGCACCACCCCGGAGCTGTGGCTGCGACTTTCGGGCATGAACTCGGCCACTACATCTACAGCCACCTCGTTGGCCAGACTCAGCCGATTACTGCCTCCATCGAGGGTACGTTTGCCGATCACCTAAACAGCCAGCAGGAACTTTTCGCTGACACCGTGGTCTCGCTGTCCGCCTACAGCCGGAATCTCATTCGTCAGATCGCAGGCAAGAAAGACACCGAGCGCAGCCTGGGTGACCTGCTATTCAGCCAGATCCGAAAAGCGTACGCGGTGATAGGAACGCAATACGATCTCGACCTCAAGCGCTCTCCTCTGGCCGAGCCGTGGCGGATCCGTTATCTCACGTCGATGATTCACTTCTTCAAGCTGCGCTGCGCCGTTTTCGACCGGGCGGAAGTTTGATGACGCCGCATGCGTGGCCTCTTAGCCCGCAATCCGGGAGAGTGGGCTACATGGCGTAGCGAGGCGCGCTTGGAGATAACGCGTTCGCGCACCGTCTTCAGCCGATCGCTCGCCATCCGCGTCGCCAAGCGCATGATGTACAAGCAACTCGAGATGACGCTGGTAAATGCGCTCGAGGATGCCGCACTCTCTGTGCAAATCACCAACCGCTCTCAGGACGTGCGCGAAGGCACCCGCGCCTTCCACGAAAAGCGCAAACCCAAATTCGCGGGCCGCTAGCGGCACCGCGCCGCTCTGACATGCAGAACCTCTCCCTGGGGGAGAGGTCGCGCGAGACGACGAGTCGTGCGCGGGTGAGGGTCAGAGGACACTTGCCACCCGACGCATCGACATCGCTCACCTCCGCTCTTCCAACGCA
>CAYZLC010000258.1:0-2782 GCA_964479365.1 uncultured Dehalococcoidia bacterium | reverse complement strand
TGAAACCCTCCGCCCGCGCGATGCGTGAGGTCGCGGGCCCGAGCGCGCGTAGCGTTGCAGCGTCCACCTCGACGACGCTCGTGGCCTTCAGGAAGTCCTGCACGCCCAGCGGCGAAGCGAAGCGCGCCGTGCCCATCGTCGGCATGACGTGGCTGGGGCCCGCGCTGTAGTCGCCCAGCACTTCGGGCGAAGCTTCGCCCACGAACACGCCGCCGGCGTTCCGCACGCCCGCGGCCAGCTTCTGCGCGTCCTTCACCAGCAGGCACATGTGCTCCGGCGCGAACTCGTTCGCGAGCAGCATCGCCTCGTCGAGCGTATCGACGACGACCGCGCCGCCGCGCGCGTCGAATGCCGCCCGCGCGACGGCCTCGCGTTCGAGCAGCTTGAGCTGTCGCTCGACTTCCTCGCCGACGCGCTCGGCCGTCCGCCGCGACGTCGTGATCAGGATCGGCGTCGCGAGCTCGTCGTGCTCCGCCTGCGCGAGCAGGTCGGCTGCACACAGGATCGGATCGGCGGTTTCGTCCGCGATGACGATCGTTTCACTCGGTCCGTACAGCGCATCGATGCCGACGTCGCCGAAGACCTCGCGCTTCGCCAGCGTCACGAAGATATTGCCCGGGCCGCAGACCTTGTCGACCTTCGGAACGCTCTCCGTCCCGTAGGCGAACGCGCCGACGGCCTGCGCACCGCTCATGCGAAAGACGGCGGTGGCGCCCACCAGGTCCGCCGCGACAAGCTTAATAGGCGGAACGCGCCCGTTCTTGTCAGCGGGCGAAGCGATGTAGATCTCCTCCACGCCAGCCGCTTTCGCCGGTATCGCCGTCATCAGCACAGACGACGGGTACACGACCGCCGTGCCCGGCGCGTTTACGCCCACCCGTTCGAGCGGCGCTACTTGCACGCCGATGCCGTCGTGCTGGAAGCTGCGCATCATGTGCTCGCGCTGCTCCTGGTGGAACGAGAGGATCCGCTGCGCCGCGAAGCGCAGCGCGTCGACGACGGCAGGCTCGACGTGCTCATACGCCGATTTGATCTCGCGCTGGTCGACGCGTAGCGTATCGTACGACGCGCCGTCGAACGCCGCACAGTAGCGCAGCACGGCGGCGTCGCCCTCCTTGCGCACGTCCTGCAGGATCTTCCGCACCGCTTGCTCCACCGTCGCCACGTCGCCGCCGACGGCCTCGCGCGTGCGCGCCCAGACGGCAGCCGGCACGGTCGATTCGCCCCACGGCCGCCTGCGCAGGAGCGTGCGGCGACCTTCAGCCGCGCCGATCACGATCTTCACGAGAGGTACTCCCGGATCGCCTTCGTGGCACGCTGCCGCGAACGCTCCTGGAACGCGTCCAGCCGCTCCAGCGTCACCTGCCGGATCGATTGGTCCAGCAGGTCCGGAATGTTGTCCACCAAGTGCGCTATGTCCGCCTCCGATTCCACGCCGAACGACTTGAGATGCCGACTCACGTTGGTGCGAAAGCGATCCCAGTCCGGCTGTTGGCAGAGCAGATCAGCGTTCAGGTCTCGCCAGCGAACCAACGTCTCGTTGTCGATAAACGAGTCGATCTGCTCCACGGCTGTCGCCAGCAACTCGCGCCGGATGGCTGCGAGCGCAGCCGTGTCCTCCCGAGACGCTCGATCCAGCTCGAACTGCAAGACGCGATCGAGCAAGCCTCCGAGCAGCTCGCCTCTGAGCGGCGAGCGCTCACCGAAACACGGCCGGTAGATCTCCTCGATCCACGCTTCGTCCATCTCGAGATGCGAGACGTAGCCGCAGACGAACGCCGCGGTCTCGCTACCCAGCTCGCTCGAAGACGCCAGCTTCGGGTGCGCGTGAAACACGCCCTCGACGCCGCTCTGTTCGTCGAAGTTACTCAGGTCGAAGAAGTGCGTCGCAGAACGGTCCCACTTCGCCAGCGCGCGAATGTCGGGCGTGGTCGCCCCAAGATAGTACGCGCCGAGCTCGTTCTGCACGATTCCGCGCAGGACGCTCGGCGCAAGCTCGCGCGCGACGACCATGTGCATTCCCCAAGGAGGCATGCGATGTTACTCGATGATCTTGTTGAGCGGATACTCAACGATGCCCTGCGCGCCCGCCTTCTTGAGCTGTGGCACGATGACGCGTACGACGTCCTCGGCGACAATCGTTGTGACGTCGACCCAGGCCGGGTCGGAGAGGGAGGCAACGGTCGGCTTGTTTAGCGCAGGCAGGATGGCGACCACCGCCTCGAGGTCGGCGCGACGGACGTTCATCGAGAGCCAGACCTTTCCCTGCGCCGCGATGGCGCCGCCCAGCATCAGGGCAATGTCCTCGATCTTCTGGCGCTTCCACGGGTCGTCCCACGCCTGCCTGCTGGCGATGAGGCGCGGCGTGCTTTCCATCACGGTCGCGACGATGCGCAGGCTGTTCGCCTTAAGCGACGTGCCGGTGATAGTCGCGTCAACGATTGCGTCCGCGAGCAGGGGCGGCTTCACCTCTGTGGCCCCGTAGGAGTACTCGACCAGCGCCTGGACGCCCCGCTCTTCGAGGAAGGCGCGCGTCACGCTGACCAGCTCGGTAGCGATGCGTTTGCCTTCGAGGTCCTTTACGTCCCGGATCGGCGAAGGCTCCGGGACAACCAGCACCCAGCGGGTGTAAAAGGCGGGGATTTTCGAGCTGGCCGTGTCGAGTACCTCAATGACATCGGCCCCTGCCTCACGGATCAGGTCCAGGCCGCTGAAGCCGAGGTCGATCAGTCCGTCCTGGACGTAGCGCGGCTGCTCCTGCGGGCGCACTAGCATGCACTGG
>CAYZLC010000257.1:0-2793 GCA_964479365.1 uncultured Dehalococcoidia bacterium | reverse complement strand
TGGGTACGGTGGTCTCGGCCCTCGGCATCTATCTCTCGGTCAAGCTCGATCTGCCTACCGGCGCGACCATGGTCTGCACCTTCGGCCTGGTCCTCATCGTGATGGCCCTCGTGAAGCCCCTCTTCGCACGGGGCCGGGGCACGGCGGCGGACTGAGACGGGTCTCTAGAGCAGCATCCGGAGCGAGCGGCAAGGGACCTGGCGCAAGCCTTCTTCAGCAAGCTCTCGGAGGCGCTTCTCAAGCCCTTCCGGTTGATGCGAGAGCTTGGCCTCGGGCCGGGGAAAGCGTTGTATATTCTCGCTACGGCTTCAGCTTGAAGGAGATCCGGGCCACCGAGCGCAGGGATCTCCGCTTCCCTCCGGAACCGGGCCTCGCGGGGCCAAGCTGTGTGGATACTGGCCGGCTCGCGTCCCGGCGAGAGAGTCTTGGGGATGGAAAACCACACGCGCGGCCGAAGTCTCGGACGGCTCAGCGCAGACGAGGGCCCGGCGCATCCCTGCTGGTTCATCGACACCGACTACCAACGAAGAAAGCTTCTTCGTCCGCCACGCCTACTTCCTGGGCGCCAACGACCCCTGCAGTGCCCTCAAGACCACGCTCAAGGCTGAGATCAACGAGGAGGCTTGGGCCACCCTGCATAGCGATACGTCACGCCCGTTCCCCAAGCCCAAGGGACGGCCGCGTCGCTGTGAAGGTCATCAACCATCTCGGCGACGAGGTGATGAAAGTGTTCAGGGTCTAGGACCCTCTCCACCATGAGCGATACCTTGCCGAAGGGCTTGGCTGCGCCGATCATCGAGGCTGTACTCGACATCGAGTGCGACATGCCTCCTGCGTTCGACCTTGGCGCGCTCGAAGAGGGGGCCGGCGCCGCGTTTCGCGATCGCTATCCCAAACTGCGGATAGCGCGTATCCAGGAGGCCAAGATCGAAGCGCTGAGCGACGCGACGCCGAAGCTCTCCCTTCGGCATGGCATCCAAGGCTTCCAGCTCTTCCAGCAAGACGAGAAGCAGTTGGTGCAGGTGCGGGCGCCAGGCTTCTCGTTCAATCGGCTGGCGCCCTACTCGTCGCTCGACGACTACCTGCCGGAGATCGAACGAAGCTGGCGGCTATACGTCGAACTTGCATCACCCCTGCAGGTACGGCTGGTTCGTTTGCGCTACATCAACCGCATTCTGCTGCCGGTAGCAGAGGGCCAAGTCGAGCTGATGGACTACCTCGCGATGGCCCCGCGGCTCCCGAAGGAGGACAGGCTCAACTTCGTCGCCTTTCTCCAGCAGCATGCCGCAGTCGAGACCGAGACCGGCCACCGCGCCAACGTCACACTGACCAACCAGCCGGCGGAGCCGGACCGGCTCCCGATCATCCTCGATATCGAAGTGCTCGCCAGTGGAGCTCTCGATCCTGGCGACTGGCCCTTGATCCTCGCTAGGATCAAGTCCCTGAGGAGTTTGAAGAACATGGTCTTCAGAAGTACGCTTACAGATCAATGTCTGAAGCTATTTCAAGCCTAGGCCCCTTCGTCGGCTACACGACAATGCACACGTTGGCGCATGCAGGGAGCGCTGTCTCCTCGGAGTCGGAAGTCCTGCGGCAGCGTATGGCCGACATCAGGAGATCGACGGAGCGGAGCCAATCCCTCTTCGGAGGTAAGGCCGCCACGATCTCGCAGATCTGGGCCCTCGCAAACGAATGCGCCGAGTCGGGCTGGGACGGAGGGGAAGCCGAAGCTGTGGATCGCCTGGCGGCGTTCGCCGCCGCGGACGTCATTCGCGCCCTGCCTGAGGGCCTTGCGCTTCCAGAAGTCGCTCCCGAACCGGACGGTTCGATCTCTCTCGACTGGATCCAGTCGCGGAACCGCCTGTTCTCGGTGAGCGTCGGGACCAGCGGTCGTCTGGCCTTTGCGTGGCTGGATGGATCGGACCGGGGCCACGGGGTGGCCCGGTTCGATGGCGAGCAGGTCCCTCACCGGATTCTCGACGGCATCGCCGAGATCGTGCAGCATGGGAACACTGCCGTCGGGGCTCGCTGACTTCGTCACGGACGAGGAAGACCTCGCCCGGTTTCTGACGTCTTCCAGCCAGTTCAACGCCCTGATGGTGAAGCCGTCGGCCCTGCTTCCCAGTCCGAAAGGCCACGAGACATCCGTCTTTCGGCACGGCGGTGAGCCCCGTAAGTCTCTTTGGCGGCTGGGGCGCGAGCATGCTGCCGGGGGCCGCAACCTCCATGGAGTAGCCATTTTCAAGGCCCGGCACGTCCGGGCTGCGGATCTGGAGGTTGTCGCCACCGAGCCACCCGCGAGGCACGCCAGCATCGTGGGCTGGCCGTGGACCGACGATCCCGATCTGCAGAAGGCGGCGCAGAAGGAGCGGGCTGCCCGGATCGCGCAGCAGGCCGCGGTGCTGCGACCGTAGGATGGACTTCCGGATCGCCGACACCTTCACTGACAGCGCACCTGGCGAAGGGCCTCGTGTTTCGGACCGTCGTGGTGATGGCCTGCGATGACGGCGTTCTGCCTCTTTAGGAGCGCATCGAAGCGGTCGCGGACGACGCGGACCTGGAGGAGGTCTACAACACCGAGCGGCATCTGCTCTATGTCGCTTGTACCCGAGCGCGGGATCACCTCCTGGTGACGAGCGTTGTGGGGTTGTGGGCGACGGTGTTCCGCCAGGGGTTCTGCGACGGCGACGACCGTGTGGCTAGCCCGCTTCGGGAGCCACGCGATAGCGCTTCAGGGAGTGGCCGTGCTGGCGGTATTCCGCCACGAAGACCCGGGCCAGGCGCGGATCGAAC
>CAYZLC010000256.1:0-2805 GCA_964479365.1 uncultured Dehalococcoidia bacterium | reverse complement strand
GGGTATGGCCGTTTTCGTTACTCGCGCTGCGAGGCCGACTCATGAGTGTCAATAGCCGCCCGATGTGTACCACCCATGTGCACATGATGTGTACCACTCAACTGTCCGTTGGCAGGCCATCGTCCGGGCGTGGCCGGTGGATACGGTTAGGCTGGAGACGGCAGGGTAGCCGGCACAGCAGATTTGCTGTCCGTCACCTCCTTCCTCCGGCTGCGTTGCCGGTAACTTTCCCCGCGCAGGATCAGGGGATGGGCATGATGCGTCAGGCGATCCAGGGCGGCGCTGGCCAATAGGTCATTGCCGAACGCCTCGGCCCACTCCTCGAAGGCTCGGTTGCTGGTGACGATCAGCGAGCCATGCTCGTAGCGTTCACTGAGGATCTCGTACAGGTCCTGGGCGGCCTGCGGCGCGAGCGGCTGCAGGCCGAAGTCATCCAAGATCAACAGGTCCACGCTCAGCGCCCGGGCCAACAGACGCGGGTAGGCGCCATTGGCCCGCGCGGCGTTCAGGTCGGTCAAGAGGCGCTGGGTCGGGCGATACCAGACGGTCAGGTCGCGTTTGAGCGCCTCGATCGCCAAGGCATTCGCCAGATGGCTCTTGCCGACGCCGCTCGGGCCACACAAGAGCACGTTCTCGTGGCGGGGGATGAAGGCGCACGTTGCCAGGTCTTGCAGGAAGCTGCGATTGACCCCTGGCGCCGCCGCGAAATCGAAGCGGGCCAAGGTCTTGTGCTCGTCGCAGCCGGATTGAGCCAGGCGGCGGGCCAGGCGTTGCTGGCTCCGCCGTTCCAGTTCATCCTCCAGCAGCAGCGCCAGAAACTCGACGGGCATCAACTGCTGCTGGGTGGCTTGGGCCGCCCGCACCTCCAGGGTGTAGGCCATGCCGCCCAGTTTGAGTTGGCGCAGTTTGGGCAGGAGGGGATGGGTCATCATGGCCGCCCCTCCTGAGCCAAGGCAAAGAACTCGGCGGCCGGGCGAGCGAAGGCAAAGTCTTGCCGGAGCGCGGCCGACCTGGCCTGCGGCAGAGGCTCGCGGTCGAGCGCCGCGTTGAGGATGTCTTTGATGCGCCGGTAGCGGATATCGCCATAGTAGGCGGCCCGCGCACAGGCGGCTTCCAGGCGTCGAGGCCCCACGCTCTCTTCCAGGCGCAAGATGGCCTGGGCCGAACGCAGGCGATCCAGCGGCCGGTCGCCGAGCAAGGTCTCGATCACGTGTTGGGTGGCTGGCCCCACGCGCGCTGCCATCTGGCGGCAATGCGTCGGCGTGCGTTTTAGGTAGTCGGCCTTGGCCGCAGGGTAGTCTTCCAGGCGAGTTTGCCATTGGCCCGGCGCAGTGCAACGCAGGTGGGTGGCGACCAGGTGGATCCCCTGGTAAATCTCGACCACCCGCTCGCCGATGTAGGCGTCCAAGGTCTGGCCGATGTGGCGATACGGCACGGAGTAATAGCTGCCCGCAATGGTCACGTGGCAATCGGGGTGGACCTTGACCGGCTTGACTTCACACAAGCTGAAGGGTTCGGCCGGCAGCGGCAGCAGCGTGACCTGTTCGTATTCGTAGAACAGCTGGAGGGGCGCTTGGTGGGTCGTGCCATGCTGACGCGTCCCGGCCACCTCGCGCACCCAGACTTTCAGTCGTTCGTTGGCGGCCCGGATGTCCACGAACTCTTGGCCGGCCATGAAGTTGCGCTGGAGGTAATGCACGCCGTTTTCGACTTTGCCTTTGTGCCGAGGCTGCCTCGGCGCGGTCGGACTGATCAGGAAGCCATAGTGCAGCCCCAGGCGGCGGTAGGCTTCGCCCAACACCGGGTCATACACCAGGGCCTGCAGCACCGCCGGTTTGAGATTGTCCGGCACCACCCGCCCTGGCACACCGCCGAAGCTCTCGAAGGCTCGCCGATGCAGGCCAATCCAGGTCGGCGTCTTTTGATCAAAGACCAACTCGGCGTATTGGTGACGGCTGAAGCCCAAGGTCGCCACGAACGCGCAGGCCGGCCGCAGCCGGCCGCGGTCGGGATCGTACAGTTGCCCGACCGAACCAAAGTCCACTTGCAGCTCTTCGCCGGGAGAGGTGTGAACGCGCACCACGGCGTCCGGGGTGGCCGGGCACAGGCGATGCACGTACCGGCGCACGGCAGAGTAGCTGCCGGCATAGCCATGGTCGTCGCGCAAGCGCTGAAAGAGGGCGGTCATTTCGACGCCTTGGTCGAGCAGGCGTTGGACGACCTCTTGATATGGCTCGACCGTCGACGGCACCTGCGGCGGTCGGGGACCGCTGCCCAGCGTCGCGAACAAGGTCGCGTCATCGGGCAAGGCTTGCTCGGGCCGCAGATACCCGCATGGCTCGGCCAGTTCCCGATACTTGCGCACGGTCGTGCGCGAGAGGCTCATGTCGCGGGCGATGCGGCGTTCGCTCTCGCCCGCGCGCAAACGATGGATCAGATCGCGTAGTCGATTCATGTGCAGGTGCTCCATGCTCTGGTTCCTCCAGCCTGGCTGAATGCTGGAGGAAATGGTGCCACACCCGGCCCCCACGGCAAGTGGGCCACCCCAGGCGGTCCGGGGTGGTACACAGCCGGCGGCGAGGGGTGGTACACATGAAGCGACTACGGGTGGTACACACCAGGCGACTACGCCTGGTACAGTATAGGGCGGTCAGTGACATCTTTCTCCCAAACGCCTACAGTTCACAACTCGGCAGGCGAAGGAGTACTTCTGTCTTTGACTTGTGGATGCCTCTAAACCTTCGCAGTCACGCTCCTCTCGAGCGCTGGCTAGGCGTATCTTATAGGCGCGCTCCTTCCCACCTT
>CAYZLC010000255.1:0-2812 GCA_964479365.1 uncultured Dehalococcoidia bacterium | reverse complement strand
GCCGCCCGCTTCGTCCAGGGCGCCCGCGAGGCGACGCTGGCCAGCTACCTCCAGGACATCGGCACACAGGTGGCTCTGCCGTACCTGAACGACGCTGTCGCCAGCAAGCAGGCGCTCGACGCCTGGAGCGCCGCCGTTCAGGAAGCCCAGCGCCAGGCGGCCATCGAGGCGGCGCGTTCGTCCGCCTCGCGCGCCTGGGAGGCGCCGCCCATCGCCGGTGGCACGGAGCTCTCGTCTACGGTGACCTTCTACGCCTGCGTCGGCAACGGCTTCTGCGGCGACATGGCGAGCGGCGTGCTGCCCTTCCCGGGCGCAGCGGCGTGCAGCGCCAACATGCCCATGGGCACTCGTTTCGTCATCGGCGCCGACCCGAGTCAGACGGTGTACACCTGCATGGACCGGGGCGCTCTCTCGGCCACGTGGGTAGACATCTGGTTCTACGATGCCGCCGACGGCTGGGCCTGGCAATCGAACGTCGGCACCAGCAGCGAGATCACGATCCTGCCGTAGCTCGATCGCCTGGCTTGATGCACGAGCGGCGGACAATGCTGTCCGCCGCTCTTTGTTCTCGCAGTGATCGCTATCGCCCGGCGGCGCGGGCCGGTGCCGCCGAGACCGCCGGCGGCGGGCGCGCTAGCTCGGCCGATGGCCCCTGGAGCCAGCAGTAGATCAGGCCGATGAGCGAAGGCGGGATAAGGAAGAGCGCGGTCACCTGGGGCGTCCCCAGGCCGGCGATAATCACGCGGCTGTCGATGCGCAGCTCGCTCACTCCGAAGCGCATGAGCGAATAGAAGAGCAAGAAGCTGAAGAACGCGACGCCGTCGCGCTTGACGTACCACAGGATGAGGAAGAGCAGCCCGATGATGAGCAGGTCGCCCAGCATCTCGTAGGCCACGGCGGGATGCTGGCCGCAGAGCTGGCTGGCAGTCTGGCGGAAGACAGGGTCCAGACCGCACTGCGGGTGGCTGAGGAAACTCGCGCCGTTTGGGTTCGTGTAGCGCACCGCCCAGGGCAGGCTGGAAGCCTCGGCGAAGTGCTCCCCGTTGATGATGTCCCCGATGCGGCCGATCGCCATTCCGAGCAGGGCGCCGAACGCGGAGACGTCCGCCGCCCGGCGCATCGGCAGCTTGCGGAAGAAGCAGTATACAGCGCCCCCAACGATACCCCCCAGCACCGCTCCGTAGATCGAGATGCCGCCTTCGTTCACCCGGAAGATGTCCAGCGCGTTGGTCAGCCCGGGCTCGCCCCAGCGCTCGGCCACGAAGAGGCCGCGCGCGCCCACGATCCCGCACGGGATGGCGAGGAGGGCCACGCTGTAGATGTCGTCCTCAAGGAAGCCCTGCTTCCGGCCGATGAGCACCGCCAGATAGACGCCAGCCGCGATCCCGACGGCGGTGAACACGCCGTGCCAGGTGAGCAGCAGCCCCCCGAATTTCTGGATCTCCGGGTTGATGTCGATGTTGATCGTCAGCAGCGTATAGAGACTATCCATCTGCCTTCGTTCCAGCTTCCGGCCGCGTGACACCGAGCTGGCGCCTGAGTTGCTTCGCCTCGGTCCGGAAGACCCCGCTCCGCCCGGCCTGCGCCGCGATCACCGCTTCGCCGCCCCGCACGCGCGCCCAGAGGCGCAGCCGGGGCACGTAGAAGGTCACCAGCAGCCCTGCCAGCAGCAACCCCGTCGCGATCCAGATGAAATTGGCGCCCGGATCGCGCCGCACCTGGATGCCGGAGAAGGCGCGCCGGCCCGCGAACGTGTACTCATCGCTCTCGATACGCACTGGTTGATTAGGGTACAACGTCAGCGCCTGACCGTCTACCGGGCCGAGCACGGTCAGGTACGGCGTCCCGTCAGGCGTCTGCGCCATCATCACCAGGTCCTGCGAGCCGGCGCCGGGGATGCCTTCCGTCGCGAACGAGGGCAGGCCGGTGACCTCCTTGAACGTCCACTGCAGCCCGTCCGCGGTGTTCGACTGGCCGGCCGGCAGCACGAGCCGCGTGGTATTTCCCTGCCGGCCGTAGACGACCAGGCTCCACTGGTTGTCGCTCGTCGGGGTGACGCCCACCCAGAACTGGCGGCCGTCGCCCGGCACGGTGACCAGCGCGCCGCGCGCCTGGTCGATGAAGTCCGTGGGCGGGATCACATCGTCCAGCAGCACACCGCCCTGGGCGTCGCGCACGGTGATCGCCGGGGCGGGTTGCAGGTCCTGGAGCGCGAGCACCTCGTCGTAAAGGGCGTAGCCGGTCGTTACGTCGCGCACCTGCAGCGCGGCGCCCTGGCCGAAGTAGCCGACCTGGTGGAAGCGATAGCCTCCGTACTCGAACGGGCGGTTCACCGTGGCGGTGCCGCGCGCCACTTCCTCGCCGCCTTGGTAGATCACGAGGTCGCTGTGGTAGTCCAGCGGCGCGCCCGCCTGGTCGAACGTTCCGACCGCCCGCAGCACCTCGACCTGCATCTGGTTGGGGTTGCTGACGGGGAAGATCGGGCTGGAGGCTCCCTCCGCGATGAGCAGGCTCTGGCTGTACCCTCCGAAGCGCGACAGCAGCGCGCCGGCCAGAAAGAGCACGAGGGCGATGTGACTGACGAAGTTCCCGAGCTGCGCCCAGGCGAAGCGGTCGGCGAAGAGATAGACGCTCTCGCCTTCGGCGGACCTCCGCACGCGGAAGCGCCGCTTGCGCAGGAACCCCTCCAGCGCGACGGAAGGGCTGCCGCTCGCCGAGGCTGGCAGGGCGAACGCTAGGCGGTTCGCCGCGCGTTCGAAGAAGCTGTCCGGCAGCCGCTCGCGCGGGCGGGTGACGGTCCGCCAGGCGAGCA
>CAYZLC010000254.1:0-2824 GCA_964479365.1 uncultured Dehalococcoidia bacterium | reverse complement strand
AACGATTGTTTGCCTATGCGCCATTCGGCGGCGTCGGGCGCAGCGACGCCTATGTGGCTGTCGGCGTGTCAACCGCGGCGGCGTACGCTGGCATCAACCACATGCTGTATCGCAACCTGAGTCTGCTGGGTGTGGCAACGCTGCTTGCCCTGGCTGCTGCATGGTTTGGCGGGGATTGGTTCATCCTCCGCAGCATGCGTGTGTTGGTTGGTGCGAGCCAGCGCGTTGGAGCTGGCGATCTGAACGCTCGAACGGGCCTTGCGCACGACCGAGGAGAGATCGGTCAACTCGCCGGCAGTTTCGATGAGATGGCGGAAGCGTTGCAGCGTCGGGAGACCGATCGCAACCGCGCAGAGAACGCACTGCGTGAGAGCGAAGAGCGGTTCCGCTCGTTCGTCGAACACGCCGCAGACGGCATCTTCATGGTGGACGAGCGGGGCAGGATCGTCGCTACGAACCTTGCCGCCGAGCGGATGTTCGGCTACCGCAACGACGAGGTGGTCGGCCAGTCCGTCGACATCCTAGTACCGGAGCGGCTGCGAGGGCAGCACGGAGCGCATCGCGACGGCTTCTGGGCGGCGCCCGCCGTCAGGCCGATGGGCTCCGGGCTGGACCTGCGTGCCCGGCGCAAGGACGGCAGCGAGTTTCCCGTCACCATCGGCCTCACGCCGCTCAACACCGGCCGCGATCGTCTGGTGGCTACCAGCGTCGAGGACATCACCGAGCGGAAGCAGGCAGAAGAGCGGCTCAAGCAGACGGTGGAGGACCTGGCCCGCTCCAACGCGGAGCTGGAGCAGTTCGCCTATGTGGCGTCCCACGACCTGCAAGAGCCGCTGCGAATCGTGGGGAATTACACCCAGCTCCTCGCGCGCCGCTACAAGGGCAAGCTGGATGCGGACGCCGATGAGTTCATCAACTACGCCGTGGACGGAGCGAAGCGGATGCAGACGCTGATCAACGACCTCCTCGCCTTCTCGCGTGTGGGCAGGCGGGGCAAGGAACTGGTCGCCACGGACGCGGAGGCGGTTCTCGATCGCACGTTGCGGGACCTTGGCGCGGCCGCTGCGGAGGCCGAAGCGAAGATCACGCACGATCCGCTGCCCATGGTACTGGCGGACGATGGCCAGTTGGGCCAGGTGTTCCAGAATCTGATCGCCAACGCGATCCGGTTCCGCGCCGATCAGTCGCCGCAGATCCACGTCTCGGCACGCCGCAACGGTAACGAGTATGTGTTTTCCGTGCAAGACAACGGCATCGGCATCGCTCCGGAGTATTTCGACCGCATCTTCGTGATCTTCCAGCGCCTGCACGGACGGGAGAGCTATCCCGGCACCGGCATCGGCCTGGCGGTGTGCAAGAAGATCGTAGAGCGCCACGGCGGACGCATCTGGGTCGAGTCGGAACCAGGCCGGGGCACGACGTTCTACTTCACCTTGCCGGCGATTGCGGAGACCGCGGAATACCTCGCCCGAGAGAAGAGCGAAGCAGCAGCCTAACACAAGGAGCGGAGATTATGACGACTGAACAACTGGGCAGGCCCGTTGAGATCCTGTTGGTGGAGGATAACCCTGGCGACGTTCGCTTGACGGCCGAGGCGTTACAAGATGGCAAAGTGTGGAACCGCCTGAGCGTAGCGCCCGATGGTGTGGAAGCGCTCGCGTTCCTCCGCCGTGAAGGGACGTATGTTGCTGCACCGCGTCCGGACGTCATCCTCCTGGATCTCAATTTACCCAAGAAGGACGGCCGCCAAGTGCTGGCCGAGCTAAAATCCGACACAGATCTGCGAAGGATCCCGGTGGTGATCTTGACGACCTCCAAAGCAGAGGAAGATATCGTCAAGACCTACGACCTGCACGTGAACTGCTACATCACCAAGCCGGTGGACCTGGAGCAGTTCTTTAATGTGGTGCATGCGATAGAGGATTTCTGGCTCTGTGTCGTAAGGCTGCCGACTGTAGCCGAGCGAGCCGCGTAGTCAATATGAACGGTAACGCCATCCGGTGCTGCTGATCGAAGACAACCCTGGGGACGCGCGGCTGATCCAGGAGATGCTGGCTGAGGCTAACGGCGCTCTCTTTGAGGTCCAATACGCCGACCGCCTCTCGGCCGGATTGGAGGTCCTCGCCCAGGGCGACATCGATGTGGTCTTGCTGGATCTTGGCCTTCCTGACACCCAGGGGATTGACACGCTGGTCAAGGCACATGAGCGTGTCCCCCATGTCCCCATCCTCGTCCTGACCGGCCTGGATGATGAGGAAGTGGCTGTCCAGGCCGTCCAGGAAAGGGCCCAGGACTACCTGGTGAAGGGACAGATCGAGAGCGGCCCGTTGGCGCGCGCGGTCCGGTACGCCATTGAGCGCGGACGCATCCGTCATCAGTTGCAGGAAGCGGAAGAGCGGTTCCGCGCGGTGATCACGAGCGCTCCGATCATCGTGTGCGCAACGGACTCGCAAGGCACGATCACGCTGTGCCGGGGCGCAGGCCTGTCGAAGGTCGCGGCCAACATTGCTGACATAGAGGGGCGCTCAATTCGTGAGGTGTTTCCTCGTATTCCTGCCATTGCTGAGAGTTTCGATAGGGCGCTTGGCGGTGAGCCGGTTGCGACGATGATTGAGACTCCGCAAACGGCGTTTCAGGTGTTCATTACTCCATTGCGCGATGAGCGCTCCGCCGTCTGGGGAGCGATCGGCGTCGCGACGGACATCACAGAGCGGATCCACGCCGAGGAGGCGCTGCACGAGACGCTGGCGGAACTGGAGGGGAGAAACCAGGAGCTGGAATCATTCACCTACAGCGTCTCCCACGACCTGAAGGAGCCGTTGCG
>CAYZLC010000253.1:0-2844 GCA_964479365.1 uncultured Dehalococcoidia bacterium | reverse complement strand
GCGCCTACTCCAATACCGCGAGCGCGACGACGACGAACCCGTCCACGATCCGCTACGTGACGCCTGGCGGTGCAGGCTCGCAGAACGGCACCTCTTGGGCCAATGCCTGGCCGAAGATCAGTTCCGCCAATGGAGTAGCGGCAGGTACCTTGGTCCTTGTCGCAGCTGGAACCTATGCCGCCGATTATTTCGATCCGACCCAGAACGGCACCCAGGCAAACCACACCGTGCTCCAGGCAAATCCCGGGGACACCGTCACCGTCACGACAAACGGTGGCGGCGCTGGGACGATCCAGCTCGACACGAACTACGTGATCGTGGATGGCATCAATGTGGCAAGCGCCGACAATGAGGTCCGGGTCATCATTACCGGCCAGCGGAATGGATTGGTTAACGCCGACATTGGGGCCAACAGTGCTGGTTACGCTGTGGCCCTTGAAATCCGGAGTGCCTATAATCTCGTCCACTATTCCTATCTGCACGATGCTGGCACGGCCTCCGTGGACGATGGGGACGTGTTCGCGTTAGTCGGTACGGGCCGGGACTACAATGTCTTCCAATACTCGAATTTCCGCCGGGGCGGGCACGACACGGGCCTCTTCCAGGACGGCCCGAACTACAATCAGATCAAGAATTCCCTGTTTGACGGCGGCTGGGGGCTCGGCTGGGAATGTGTGAGCCGAGGTGGCTATCCGATCTCCCGGTATAACCTCTTTGAAGGGAATGTCGTCCGGGATGTGGGCCGGAACTTCACGGCGGGTTCCTACAAGCCGGGAATCGAGGTCTCGGGCAATCTGAATACGATCCGGCGAAACGTCATTTACAATGGGGCGGGCGGCAGTGTCAATTCGCACGGGATCGAAGTGAGTTCGTTCAATGCCGGGCAAACAGCCAACCAGAATCTCATCTACAACAATGTGATCTATAAAAACGCTGGCCTCGGAATTTATCTCTTTGCGACCGTGGGGGGCGTGAATAACAACACGATGGCCAACAACATTATCTATGGCAATCAGAACAGTGGGAATGATTTCGGTGACGGTGCCCCGCTTCAGACAGCGGTGGCGGGCACCTGGACCGGAAGCCTCTACAAGTACAACCTCATCTTGGCAACGCCCGGTGGCAGCGAGAACCCGAATGCTCTGACGAGCAATCGGAACTATGCCACTTCCAAGACCACCGCCGCGGCCAATACGGACTGGGTCGAGTGGGATGCCAACGTCACGACGAGTCCGGACATGCTTGATCCGGCCAACGGCGAGTTTCACCTGAAAAGCACCAGTGGGCTCATCAACGCTGGAATCTCGATACCAGATACTGTGTGGGGCACTCTTGGCTACACCGGCGCTGCTCCAGATATTGGAGCATTTGAATATTTCGCGGTAGGGACACCACCTTCCGACACTCAAGCCCCCTCAACTCCCACCAACCTCAGCGCTACCCCCATTTCTTCCTCTCAAATCGATCTCTCCTGGACAGCTTCGACTGATAACGTCGGGGTCACGGGCTACCGGGTCGAGCGGTGCCAGGGGGCGGGCTGCAGCAGCTTCACCCAGGTGGCCACCCCCCCCGGCACCACCTATAGCGACACCGGGCTCCTGGCGAGCACCAGCTACAGCTATCGGGTCCGGGCGACCGACGGCGCGGGGAATCTCAGTGGCTATTCTAATACGGCCAGTGCGAGCACGACTGCAGGAGCAGTCGACACCACCGCCCCCACCGGCTCCCTCACCGTCAACAGCAACGCCGCCAATACCAGCGCGACATCTGTGACCTTGAACCTCTCCGCGTCGGATGCGGTGGGGGTGACAGGGTACTACCTTTCCACGAGTTCCACCGCTCCCTCGGCCGGTGCCGCCGGCTGGGTGGCGGTAACGGCCACCACGAGTTACAGCAGCAACGTGGCCTACACCCTGGCCAGCGGGGATGGGACGAAGACCGTTTATGCCTGGTACAAGGATGGAGCGGGGAATGTCTCCGCCACGGCCTCGGACTCGATTCTCCTGGACCAGACGGCGCCCAGCAACGGAACCTTGACTGCGAGCGCGGGAAGCGGCCAGGTGAGCCTGAGCTGGGCGGGGTTCGCGGATGGCGGGAGTGGTCTCGCCAGCGCCAACACCTATAAACTGGTCTTTAGCACCGGGGGTTCCCCCGCCGCCTCCTGCACCAACGGGACCCAGCTTCTCCTGGGGACCGGCACGAGCTTCACCCATACCGGGCTGACCGGTGGGACCGCATACTCCTACCGCGTCTGTGCGTCAGACGCCGCGGCGAATACGTCCACGGGGGCGACGGCCAGCGCGACACCTTCAGCGCCGGACACGACGGCACCGGCTGCGGTAACGAACCTGGCGGGCTCCAACGTAACCTACACGACCGTGGACTTGGCCTGGACCGCCCCCGGCGATGACGGAAGCAGCGGCCAGGCGACCAGCTACCAACTGCGCTACGCGACGTCCTCTATCACGGCCTCCAATTGGAATAGCGCCACCCCCCTGACCGGCTTACCCAGCCCCAAGCCCGCCGGGGGTGCCGAAGCCTTCACCGTGACCGGCCTGGCGGCCAAGACGACCTACTACTTCGCCGCCCGAACCCTGGACGAAGTGTCCAACCTGTCCTCGGTCTCCAACGTGGTGACCGTCACGATGAAAAGGCAGCCGCCGCCGGCCCGGAACCTTCAGGCCCGGCTGGGGTCGGTCATCCTCACCTGGGTTCTTCCGTCGGTCCCCCAAGAGGTGCCCTTCCCGATCCAGGTGATGGTCCGCAAGACCGTCGGCGGTCCCGCCGCTGGACCCACCGAGGGCGTCCTGGTGTACGATGGGACCGGGACCACGGTCACCGACA
>CAYZLC010000252.1:0-2858 GCA_964479365.1 uncultured Dehalococcoidia bacterium | reverse complement strand
GTTCGCCTTCGTCGAGGTCGAACTCCAGGTTCGAGTAGCCGCGCGCGACGGCCTCCATCGCCGCGATCGCCTCGACCGACAGCGGCGCGCGGCCCAGGTTGGTGTGGATGATCACGCCCGTCGCGTTGATTACGGGCCGCAGCGACGGCGTCAGCGTCGAGTTGGCGCGCCGGTCGATCGCGTCCACGATCGCTTCGATAGCCGGCGGCTGCGCGCCCCGTCCGACGGCCTCTCGAGCTGCGGCCAGCTCCTCCCGCACGAGCGCGACCACCGTATCGCCCGAGTACTCGCGCGACAGCGCCCGCAGCCGCTCCTCGGCCAGCAGCTTGTCTACCGACGGCAGCCCGCGGAATCGATTGCTCTTCGCCATCGCGGGGCCATTGTAGCGCGGAGCGTTGTATGTTCCCGCGGGTCAGGCTTCAGCCTGACTGTCATTCCGAGCAGCTAGGGAGCCTGCCCTGAGCTTGTCGAAGGGCCGGCCGCCGGCTGCGTGGTAAGATAGCCGCGTAGAGGAACGTCATGGAGTGGCTCGCGCTTGCCGCCGTCCTTGTCGTATCGGTCGTCCTCGCCCTGAGCTGGCGATCGACCCGCGCGCTTCTCCTTCCGAACGGCAGCCCCGGCCGGCTCGCGTGTGGCGTTAACGCTGTACTGCTGGCAGCGCTCGGCTTCGTCTTCATGCGCGTCCTCGTCTTCGATAGCGGCGATAACGCGTATCTCTACGTCTACTGGGTGGGGTTCTGGCTCTTCGCCGCCAGCCTGATGTTTGCCATCGCCGCCTGCTTGCCCAAATCGACGATTCGCGACCGCGTGGCCCTCTTCGCCTTCGGCTTTCTGCTCGTCGTCGGAGTGCTCAACGCTGCGCTCCTCATCTCCGGCCTCTCGATCATCCCGTCCCAGGGCTACGACTCGAACGACGTGTTCATGAGCCATCTTTACGCTCTTGTCGGTCTGATCGGTGCGCTGGGAGCCGTCGTGTTCGGCCAGCGCGTCTTCCGCGCCTGAGCCCGGATCGACCGCCAAGGCGGCGGCGGTGTAGGGGAGGTCTTAAGACCTCCCGCGGCCTTGGCAGATCGTCGGCATCGCGGCGGCGGCCGACGGCCTCACCGCTCCGTCCCTCCCGATTCGGGAGGGGTCAGTGGTGGATCCGCATCGAGACAGGCTGACAAGCTGACTGGCTGATAGGCTGAAAGCCATGTACCATACGTACATCCCACCCAAGGAGCCCTCTTGTGAACCTACGCAGCCCTGGCCCTACCCCCTGTCCGGACGACGTCCTCCAGGCGATGGGCCGCCAGATGATCCACCACCGCAGCCCCGCCTTCGCCGAGATCCTCCGTCGCGTGACCGCTGGCCTCAGCCAGCTCTTCGAGACGAAGGGCGACGTCTACTGCCTCTCGGCGTCCGGCACCGGCTCCATGGAAGCGATCGTAGTCAACACGCTCTCGCCCGGCGACAAGCTGCTTGTCGTCTCGATCGGCAACTTCGGCGACCGCTTCGCGACCATCGCGAAGACCTACGGCGCCGACGTCACGAAGATCGACTTCGAGTGGGGCACGGCCGCCGATCCCGAGGCCGTTGCGCAGGCGCTCCAGAAGGACAGCTCGTTCAAAGCCGTCGCGGTAACGCACAACGAAACGTCGACCGGCGCAACGAACGACCTCGAGGCAATCGCCGCCGCCGTACGACGCGTCCGGCCGGACATCCTGCTCCTCGTCGATGCGATCAGCAGCCTCGGCTCGCTGCGCTGCCGCGTCGATGACTGGAAGCTCGATGTCGTCGCGACCGGTTCGCAAAAAGGCTGGATGGTGCCGCCCGGCCTCTCGATGGTCTCCGTTAGCGAGCGCGGCTGGCAGGCGTACGAGCAGAGCAAGATGCCGCGCTTCTACTTCGATCTCGGCAAGGCGAAAGAGTTCCTCGCGAAGGGCCAGACGCCCTGGACGCCCGCCATCTCTATCTTCTTCGCGCTCGATGTTGCGCTCAAGCACCTCACCGCGGAAGGCATCGATGGTATCGTCGAGCGCCACCAGCGCATCGCGGACCAGACGCGCAACGGCGTCAAGTCGCTCGGGCTACAGCTGCTCGCCGACGAACGCCACGCGTCGAACACCGTGACCGCTGTGCGCGTGCCGGATGGCGTTGACTGGCCGACGCTCTACAAGCTGCTCCAGGACGACTACGACACGCTGATCGAAGGCGGGCAGGGGCCGCTCACGGGCAAGATCTTCCGCATCGGCCACCTTGGCTTCGTCACCGAGAAGGACATCACGGACACGATCGAAACGCTTCGCCTCGCGTTGCCGCGCGTCGGCTATAAGCTCCCCGAAGCCGCGCGCGCGGGTTAGCTCGCCCGTCCATGGGGTTCTCTGCTCGCCATGACCCCCGACATCGATCCCGTCGCTCATAACCGCGCCGCCTGGGACAAACAGGTGGACGAGGACAACGAGTGGTCGCGGCCCGTCGGCCCCGGCGTGATCGCCCGTGCCCGAGAGGGCGACTGGTCAGTTGTCCTCATCGGCTACGAACCGGTACCGCGCGACTGGTTCCCCCCAGATCTCCACGGCGTCGCCATCCTCTGCCTCGCATCGGGCGGCGGCCAGCAGGGCCCCGTGCTCGCGGCCGGTGGCGCGAACATCACCGTTTTCGATAACTCGCCCCGTCAGCTCGAACAGGACCGCACGGTCGCCAATCGGGACGGCCTCGCAATCGAGACCGTCCTCGGCGACATGCGCGACCTCAGCGGCTTCGCGGGCGAGAGCTTCGATCTCATCTTGCATCCCGTCTCGAACCTCTTCTGCCCGGAGCTCGCGCCGGTCTGGCGCGAGTGCTTCCGTGTGCTCCGGCCCGGCGGCGCGTTACTC
>CAYZLC010000251.1:0-2865 GCA_964479365.1 uncultured Dehalococcoidia bacterium | reverse complement strand
ACACTTTCGAGAACGTAGACGCGAAGGGGACAGAGAACCTCGTTCGGGCAGCGAAGGAAGCGGGGGTCAAGCGCTACATCTATCTCAGCGGCGCCGGCGCCGCGCCCGACGCGCCCTATCACTGGTTCCGCGCGAAATGGCGGGCGGAGACGGCGGTCCGCGACAGTGGCATGACTTATGTCATCTTTCGCCCGTCGTGGGTCTTCGGGCCGGAAGACAAAGCGCTGAACCGCTTCCTGGGGATGTCCCGGTTCCTGCCGTTTGTGCCCCTGATAGGCGACGCCGGACGGCAGCGCCTTCAGCCCGTGTTCATCGACGACGTGGGCAGGGCAGTGGCCGAGGCGCTTACTCACCCGACAGCCGACAATCAGGCGTTCGAGATCGGCGGGCCGGAAGTCCTCAGCATGACGGAAATCGTGCGCACAGCGCTCGACGCCGCGGGTAGACGTCGCTTCCTGCTATCCACTCCTAAGCCGGTAATGAAGCTTGTCGCCTCTCTCCTGAAGTTCGCGCCGGGCCGTCCGCTCACGCCCGATGCGGTCGAGTTCATCACTATGGACGCGCTGGCCGATCCAACGAAGGTGGAGCTGACGCTCGGCATCAAGATGACGCCGTTGCGAGAAGCTCTGGCGACGTATCTGGGGCCGAAGAACTCCGAGTAGTAATTGAGCGACTTCGGAGGAAGTTGACGCTTTACGCTCCGGCGCGATAAGATTCGCGGAGTTATTGTTAAGTTCCAGAAGGAGGGTACAGCAGTGAGGATTTCGAGATTCGCGGCGCTTGGCCTCGGCGCAGCGCTGATCGCTGTTGTGGGCCTGCTGGGGACCGGTTCAACGGCGCTGGCCGGCGGCAAAGCGCAGACGTTTACGGACAACATTCACAACCAGACGGAGGTGTTTTACGACTTCGGTCTCTGCTCGCAGGCAGACGTCGTAGCGCGGATCACGCTGACCGAGAACAGTGTTTTCCACGTCACCGAGCTGAGCAACGGGACGTTCCACGTCACCGGGACGTTCACCGGCACGTTCCTGATCGAGCCTGTCATCGCTACGCTTGTGGAGGGACCCGACGGCGAGCTTATCCCCGTGCCGGCAGACCCGCCGCTCGACCTGAGCAAGCCCAGCTACACGGGCCGCTTCACTACCTGGTTCGGTGAGAACGGGAACCTCAACAACGGTAACAGTACGTTCACATTCAGGGCCAAGGGCGTCGGCTCGGACGGCTCCACCGTTCAGCTGAACGAGGTGGCGCACTTCAGCGTGAGTGCGACAGGCGTCGAGGTCTCCTTCGAGACTCTGAACTGTAGGTAGCGCGGCGCGGGGGTCGGGCTTAAGCCTGACCGCCTGGCTTGATGTATTCTGTGGGAGCACCTTGCCTTGAAGGAGGCTCCCATGACTGCAGAACAGACCGAAGTTGAAGCGCTTGCCGGCGCGCGACGCCTGACTGACGTTGCGGCCCAGGCGGCCGAGGCCGCCATCGCTGCAGCGTCTCGCCTGACGGACGGCGGGCGTCTCATCGACGAGCATCAGGTGCACGCCGAGCGCATCGCGCAGCTCGCGACGGAGGCTCGCGCCGCTGCGGAGCTCCTGGCCCACGCTGAAGCACAGGCCGCATGCGGCAAGCCGGACTCGCTCGTGGAAGACCAAGCGTTGGCGTTCAGCGCGGAGGTTGTACACAAACTGCGAGCCGCGGTCGAGGCCGACCCCGAAGTTTTCGGTCTGGAAGCCGGTGTGAGGGAGCACCTCGATAGCGAAGTGCTTCGCGCCGGTGTCCGCGCCGGCCTTTCGGAGGTCCGCCTCCGGCGCATCGGCTCCCGCGTCATCGAGGCGCGCGGCGCATTCAGCGCCGAGCTGGACGACCCCGCCGCCAACATGACACGCGACACCGCCCGTTCCTTCGCCCGCAGCGAGGTTGTGCCGATAGCGCAGGAGATGCACCGCCATGACCACCTCGTGCCTGAGAGCCTCATTCAGAAGATGGCAGGCCTGGGCCTATTCGGCTGCTCCGTCCCGGAATCTTACGGCGGCACTGAGATGGGATTACTGACGATGGTCGTTCTCACGGAGGAACTGTCCGCAGCCTCACTCGTCGCCGGGAGCCTGATCACACGCTCGGAGATCCTGACCCGTGCGCTGCTCCAGGGCGGCACGGAAGAGCAGCGACAGCAGTGGCTGCCGCCGATCGCAGCCGGCGAACTGCTGGTCGGCATCGCCGTCACCGAGCCCGATGTCGGCTCTGACGTCGCCTCCGTGACCTGCCGCGCGACCCGGGGGGAGCACGACGGCCGTAAGGGCTGGTTCATCGAGGGCCCGAAGGCGTGGTCCACGTTCGCCGGGCGCGCCAACATACTCGCGCTGCTCGCGCGCACGGACCCGGATATGTCGCTCGGCAACCGCGGTCTTTCGCTCTTCATCGTGCCCAAGGAGCCTTACGACGGACATCACTTCGTACACACGCAACCGGAAGGCGGATCGATCACGGCGACGGCTAACCCAACGCCGGGCTACCGCGGCATGCACTCGTTCACGCTGGCGATCGACCGCTACTTCGTGCCGGAGGAGAACCTCGTGGGGGGCGAAGCGGGGATCGGCAAGGGGTTCTACCTCCAGATGGGCGGCTTCGCCGCCGGGCGGCTACAGACTGGCGGCCGCGCCACGGGTGTCGGGCAGGCGGCGCTGGAGAAGGCCTGCAACTATGCGCTCGACCGCAAGCAGTTCGGGCGGCCCATCGCCGACTACCAGCTCACGCAGTACAAGATCGGACGCATGGCCACTCACGTCGCCGCCGGACGCCACCTCACCTACGCGGCCGCGAGGGCGATGGAAACGGACGAGCGCGCATCTACATCTGGAATGAAGCGCGAAA
>CAYZLC010000250.1:0-2866 GCA_964479365.1 uncultured Dehalococcoidia bacterium | reverse complement strand
GGAGTCCGAACAAGGCAAACCGATCCAGCTCCAGCCTGTCCACGACGGCCGCGAGATCGGCAACCAGCGCATCGAGCGAGAAGTCAGACACGTCGCGGTCTGACATCCCTATACCGCGTCCGTCGTACCGAACGAGCTGCTTGTTCCGGCAGAGCTCTTCGTACCATCGCCGGTACTCCGGAATCTCCCACTCCAGCTGAATGTGGCTGCTACGGAACCAGGGCATGTGCACAAACGGACCGCCGTCTCCGAGCGTCCAAAACGCGATGCTGACGCTGTCGCTGGTCTTCGCGTACTGAATGCGTGGCTCCATCAGCCGCCGTCCTCCCGCCAGCCCACGTCGTACAGGCGGACAGGGTCCTCGAAGCCCTTGAGCGACATCTCGTGGCGATCCACGAAGGCGAACCCCTTGCCCGCGCAGAGCTCTCGCACGGCCGCGGAGGTCAGGATCTGGCCGGGGCCGGCGCTCGCGGCCATTCGCGCGGCGAGAATCACGGACGACCCGAACAGGTCCCCTTCCTCCTCGATCGGTTCTCCCGCGCCAAGGCCGATGCGAATGCGCAGGGGTTCGCCCTCCGTCCTGGCTTCGAACGCCCTCTGCAGCGCGATGGCCGACTCGACAGCCCTGGTGATGGAGGGAAAGGAGGCCATGAACCCATCGCCCATCGTCTTCACCTCCGCGCCGCCGTGTTGTTTCAGCACCTCTCTCGTGATGCGCTCGTGCTCGCGCAGTACGGCGCGCCCGTTCGCATCGCCGAGCCGCTGCATCATCTCGGTATGGCCGGCGATGTCGGTGAAGAGGACGGCCCTTAGAGACCCGGGATCGATTACGGGCGCGCGCGCTTCGCCGGACGGCGCCGTGATGAAATCAAGAACAGCGTTGCTTCCGGCTTCGTTCAGGTAGGGCCCCATGGATCGGCCCGGAACGCCCACGACGTGGGCCTGACGCAGCGCTGAGGCCAGCTCTCGTGCCATGTCCGCCCCAGCGTCATCACCGAGCTGGTGAATTATCAGCGTGGGAGCGGAGACGGTCTGCGTCCGATCAAATCGCTGCGGCTGGGCGAATACGCCCTCAACGACGATGATGGAGGCCGGGGAGTGGGAGGCGCGGATCAGCCTACCGAAGGGGCCAAGGGGCTGGTAGTCTGCGCCGGCGAGAACCAACGCCATGACCTCGGTGTAGAGCTCCCAGTCCTGCCCTATCAGCGGCCGGAGGAGTTCGAGACGGCGCGGGATCTCCATGCCCCGCTCGGCCCACGCCGGTGGGACGACCAGGTACACCAGATGGCTCACGCGTTCAGTGTGGCGCGTGGCGTAGGCGGAAGTCACAGGCCCCGACCACGAGTCCATAAGTGCGAACCGCTCGAGGTCCAGGCGAGAAACGACGGCTTCGAGATCCAGGATCGCCGCGTCCTGCGAAAAATCGAGGGCGTCGCGATCGGACATTCCCATCCCGCGACAGTCGTAGCGGACCAGCGTAGCGCGGCTGGCGAGATGCTCATAGAACTCGCGGCGCCAGGGGACCTGCCACTCCATCTGGAGATGGCTGGCGACGAGGTTCGGCGGAACGACCAGCGGCGGCCCTTCGCCCATCGTCCAGTACGCGATGGTGACGCCGTCGCTGGTCTTCGCATACTGAATGCGCGGCTCCATGACGCCGATTATGATACGGCGATTGCCCTGGCGACAGTGCCCGGCGGCCGCGGCCGCGGGCGCCCGAGGCTATATGACGGCTATCGCTTCGATCTCCACCAGCATCGCCGGCTCGGCAAGAGCGGAGACTTCGACCATGGTCGCGGCGGGACGTACCTCGCCGAACGCCTCGCCGTGGGCGCGGGCCGCTTCTTCGAGGCGGTTGATGTCGGTCACATAGATACGGGTCCGCACGACATCGTTCAGCGAAGCGCCGGCCTGCGCCAGCGCCTTCTCGATATTGTGGATCGCCTGCTTCGCCTGCGCGTACATATCGCCGGCGCCGACGAGCTTGCCGTCATCTCCCCAGGCAACGGTGCCGGAGACGTATATCGTATCGCCTACACGAACGGCGCGGGAGAAGCCGATGACCGGCTCGTAAGGCGAGCCCGAAGATACGCGCCGGCGCTCAGTCATGGGTTGCCTCCCGTCTATGCCTCTAGATCGACAATCAGCGCCGCGTGGTCACTCACCGTATCACGCCGTTCTTGACCGTGCGCGCCGTACGCCCATTCGTAGCGTGTGTCCACGAGGCGCGGCAACAGGCGCCGATTGACGAAAGCCTGGTCCAGCCGGAAACCGTTTCGCCCGTTTGGCGAGTACCACGTGTACTCCCGCTCGTCGCCGCGCAAGTGACGAAAGGCGTCTCGCCAGGAGGCATCTTCGAGAGCGCATATCCAACCGTCCTCGAGTTTGCCGAAACAGGGAACTTCTTCGTCAACGCCGATGCGTCCGCTATTAGTGTCGCCAACGAAGAGCGCAGGCCCCCGGCGCCACGACCGGGTCATGTTGAGAACGGACGCGTGAAAGGGGTATTTGCGGCCCGAGACGCGGTTCGGAACGTGCATTGCTCCGAGCGTGAACGGCCGGGGAGCGCCGACCTGGGCCAGGCACCAGCGCCCCGGCTCGGCCGGCGCGTTTCGCAGGTGGATGAGGCGAAGCGGCCAGCGGGAAGCCAGGAGGAGGCAGTTGGAGCTCGGGAGGCAGCCCTCGGCCGTCGAGAGCTGGAAACCCAACCCGTGCTGTCCCAGGCGCTCTTTGAGCAGCCGGCTCGGTGGTGTGGCGCGAAATTCGGACAGTGCGACGACATCGGCACGCCAGCGTTCGATATTTTCCACTATCAGGTCAACGCGCCGTCCACCGCCGGCGCGGATGTTCCAGGAGACGACGCGGA
>CAYZLC010000249.1:0-2868 GCA_964479365.1 uncultured Dehalococcoidia bacterium | reverse complement strand
CCGTTGGGGCGCTGCTATGCTCCTGCAACGGTCGGGGCGTCGGCCTGTTCGGGACCCCGGACCACGACGCTCGGACGCTGGCGGACTTCTTGGGGCCTATCCCCACGGCAGGCTTCTTCTGCAACGGCGAGATCGGCCCGGTGGGCGAGCGCAACTTCCTGCACGGCTTCACCGCCAGCATCGCCCTGGTGATCCCCGAGGAGGCCAGGGAGGCCCAAGGCTCCTAGGCTGCGCTGGTGGCGAGTAACCGCGACCTGGAAGCGACCTGGGCGTACCACAACGGGACCAAGCACTCCTTCCAGAGCATCCACTCCAGCCGCCACTCCCTGGACAGGCAGAACCAGCCGCTGCCGTTCAAGGTCTATCCGGCCCTGGAGCCCATCCCGCTGCCGCGGCTAGAGCCTTCCGGCGCTCCGGCGCTGGCGACGAGCGACAGCGAGCCCTTGGGCGAGTGCGTGCCGGGTCTGGGACTGCTGGGGCGGGTCCTCTACTACTCGGCGGGGATAACCAAGCGCATCCGCTACCCGCAGGGGGAGATGTCCTTCCGGGCCGCATCCTGCACCGGCGCGCTTTACCACATCGACCTCTACCTGGTCTGCGGCGACCTCCCCGGCCTGGAAGCCGGGGTTTACCACTTCGGGGTGCACGATTTCGCCCTGCGCCGGTTGCGACGAGGTGATTTCCGAGACGAGCTCGTGAAGGCTACCGCTGCTGAGCCAGCCGTGGCCCAGGCGCCGGTCATCCTGGCGTGCAGCAGCACCTTCTGGCGCAACGCCTGGAAGTACCAGGCCCGAACCTACCGCCACTGTTTCTGGGATAGCGGCACGATACTGGCCAACCTGCTGGCCGTGGCCGCCGGCCACAAGCTGCCGGCGCGGGTGGTGTGCGGCTTCGTGGACAGCCAGGTGAACCGACTGCTGGGGTTGGACCCGCAACGGGAGGTGGCCCTGGCGTTGGTGCCGCTGGGCCGTTCCTCCGGCCGTATCGGACGTGCACCGGCAGTCGAGCCGTTGGAGCTGGAGACGATGCCCCCATCACCGTCTGAGGTCGATTACCCGGCTATCCGGGCCATGCATGAGGCTTCGTCGCTGACCGGCGGAGCGGAGGTGGCGGCCTGGCGGGGGCCGGCGCCGCCCCCTTCCCTGCCCCTGCCTTCGGGGCGCCTGCTCGCGCTGCAGCCCGCAAGCGCTCAGGACGCGCCCAACGACTCCATCGAACCGGTTATCCTACGGCGCGGCTCCAGCCGGCGGTTCGCCCGGGAGCCCCTGACCCTGGCGCAACTGTCGACCATACTAAACCAGGCCGTCCGGGGGATCCCGGTCGACTTCCTGGAGCCTGAGGGGACGAGCCTGAACGACCTGTACCTCATCGTCAACTCCGTCGAGGGCTTGCCCAACGGCGCCTACGTGTTCCATCGACACAGGCAGGCCCTGGAGCTGCTGAGGGAGGGAGAGTTCCGCAACGAAGCGGGGAATCTCGGCCTGGAGCAGGCGCTGCCCGCCGACGCCAGCGTGGACGTCTTCTTCCTGGCTGACCTGGCACCGATCCTGGAGCGCTTCGGCAACCGTGGTTATCGCGTTGCCCAACTAGAGGCCGGCATCATCGGCGGCAGGCTATACTTGGCGGCCTACGCCCTCGGCTTAGGCGCCACCGGCCTGACCTTCTACGATGACGACGTAACCGACTTCCTCTCGCCCCACGCGTCGGGCAAGAGCGTGATGTTCCTGGTTGCGCTGGGACATCCTGCCAAGAGGACGATCGCGTAGGGCCGAGGAGAAGAACCGTTAGCTCCGGGGGTAAATAGCCGCCGCCTGAGCCAAGCGCGGCGGCCAGACGACGACCTTCCTCCCCTGTTGCCACTGCACCCAGACCATCTCGTGCCCCACCTGGAGGCCTGTCCTGGGGTCTATCTTGAAGCGACCGAAGAAGGTCGTGCAGTCCAGGGCGCACGCCGCCCGCCAGAGCGCCTCGTCACCAGCGCTGTCAGCCTCCTCCAGACAGCGGTGGGCGATGAGGCAGGCGGCGTAGGCCTGGGCGGCCGGATAGTCGGCGGGGACGCCTTGGGCGCGAATGCGACCAGTCGCCTCGTGGGAACCGGGGCCGAAGTCCACCGCGTACGCCGCGCCCGCTTCCCACTGGCTAGGGCCCAGGAAACCCTCCGCCTCCGCGCCCAGGAGTTCGCCGAATTCGTGCATCGCCGCTGCCGTGAGGGCGAAGGCCCTGGCCATCACACCAGCGGCGACGAGGCCAAGGGCGAGGGCACACTCGTCCTCGAAAGCGCCGGCGCTGAGGATGAGATCCGGGCTCCGCCGCTGGAGCTCCGACATCAGCTTCGGCAGGTCCTGCCGGAGGGACGAATAGGTAAGAGTGGCCATGCTGATCCCGGCCTGCCGACCCATCGCCTCCGCTCCCCTGGCTGCCAGACGGCCGAAGCCGCTGTCACTGGGATAGAGAACGATCGCCCTCGCGGCGCGGGGTTCCATGCGACTCACCATCTCCAGCAGCCCAGCGAAGTAGCGGCTGACCGGGGTGAGGATGCTCACCACGAAGCTGCTCCGCCGGTTAACCTCGTCCGAGGCGCCGCCATGGTTCCAGAGCAGCTTCCGGTGACGGCGGCACACAGGGATGACGGCACGGGTCAGGTCGCTGGCGTAGGGACCGATGAGGAGGTGCACCCGGTCGACGCGGATCAGTTTTTCGACATTGGCTGCCGCTCGCTTCGGAGAGCTGGCATCATCGTAATGGATCAGCGTTACCGGCGCGGCACCCCATGAGCCGACCATCCGGCTGCCGCCTTCAGTGTTCCTGGCCTGTACCCAGGCGCGCAGGCCGGCCAACGCTTGGCGCCCTTGGAGAGCGTAGTGGCCG
>CAYZLC010000248.1:0-2882 GCA_964479365.1 uncultured Dehalococcoidia bacterium | reverse complement strand
GGACCTCCGGCTCGATAGCACCTTTCGCGTATTCCGCGTGACCACCCGCGCCTACGTCGATGTGCGCGAATCCGTGGACGATCTCACGGAGCTCGTGACGATATCCGGAGACGAGCCTTTCATCCTCCAGCCCGGCGCCTTCTGTCTGGCGACAACGCTCGAGACGATCGAGCTGCCGGACGACATCGTCGCCCGCGTTGACGGCCGCTCGTCACTCGGACGGCTCGGCCTTCTCGTGCACGCCACCGCCGGCTACGTTGACCCCGGCTGGACGGGCAAGCTCACGTTGGAGCTCTCGAACCAGTCGCAGATGCCGATCGCCCTCTATTACGGCATGCGCGTCGCCCAGATCAGCTTCCTCCACCTCTCTTCCCGCGTCGACCGGCCGTACGGCACCCCCGGCCTTGGCTCCAAATACCAGGGCCAGACCGGCCCAACTCCTTCACGCATCTCTGAAGATCTCGCAAACGACGAACGAACGTAGCGGAGCGCCTTTAGGCCTCCACGGCGGGGCGCCGGGTTGGTCGGGCGCCCCCTACGGCTCCGGCCGCAGTACCACGACCGGGATCTCGCGCTCCGTGATCCTCTGGTACTCGTCATAACCGTGATACATCTCGTTGACCTCTCGCCACAGCCGGTCCCGCTCCTCGCCTTCCGCCTTCTCGGCGATGACAGACTTCAAGTCTCGGCCCACCTGCACCTCCGCCTTCGGCTCCGAGCGCAGGTTAAGCCACCATTCCGGGTGCCGGTCGGACCCTCCGTTGGAGGCGATAATCACCATGTTGTCGCCGTCCGGCAGGTAGACCAGGGGCGTCGTCCGTTTCCGTCCGCTCTTCCGCCCTGTCGTGGTCAGCAGAAGTATCGGCGCCCTGCCGAAGCGCCCACCGATCCATCCGCCCGAAAGGCGGTACCAGAACTCGTGCGTCCCCGAGACCATTCGCATCATTGTTCTTCCCGGCATCTCTTGCCTCCTTCTGAACCGGCCACATTCTACACCCGCGCGGAGCCCGTGTGATAACGTGATTCCGTGAGTGGAGAGAATACCGGGACCGCCCCCGCCTACCACCTCGCCCAGTACAACATCGCCCGTCTCGTCGCCCCGCTCGATGATCCGCGCATCGCCGATTTCGTCGCCGATCTCGATCGCGTCAACTCGCTGGGCGATCGTACGCCCGGCTTCGTCTGGCGTCACCAGACTGCGGAGGGTAATTCGACCTCGATTCGCGTCCGGGGTGACCCTCTGATCCTTATCAACTTCACCGTCTGGGAGTCCATAGAGTCGCTCTTCGAGTTCACCTACCGCAGCGACCACGCCGAGTTGTACCGCCGCCGCCGAGAGTGGTTCGAAGCTCCTTCGCAGGCGCATCTCGTCCTCTGGTGGGTCCCCGCCGGCCACATCCCGATCGTCCAAGAAGGCGAAGACCGCCTCGACTACCTGCGCGCCCACGGCCCGACCCCGAACGCCTTCACCTTCAAGCAGCGCTTCCCCGCGCCCCCCGCGGGCGATCTGCCGTCACCAGGCGCCCCTTCCCGCTCGTCCTGAGGCCCGCCCGCGGTGGTGGGTATCGAAGGAACGAGCGGAGCGGCGACGCCTCGATTCCCTGAAGTGCCGCGCCCGCTAATCCCTTCGCGTCGACTTGACCGTACGTTGTAGCACTCCACGCTCCAATCGCGTCTATCAGATGAAATACCAGCTAGACATGAGGAGCAAGGCGATGCTACGCACACTCTTCGGCAAGAAGCAGACGGAACGGCTTCCAAACGAAGCCTACGTACTCGCCCAAGGCGAGCGGGACGGGCTGCCCTTGATCGCGATGATCAACGATGCCTACAAGCGATACCCGTTCCGGGAGGACTACCCGTGGCACGTCGAGATCGAGATCGAAATGGCTGACCTAGATGAGGCGCGGCTGCCGACTGAAGCCGAGGCAGTCGTCCTAAACTGCCTAGAAAACGATGTCGAGGCTGAGATGCGAAAGTCCGGTGCGGTCCACCATATCGCACGGCAGACCTGGAACGGCCTCCGCGTGCTCGACTACTATGTCGCAGACGGCCCGGCTATAGAAAGCCTGCTCGCCACCTTTCGCGATGCCGGCCCGCCGCGGGCGTTCAAGTTCACCGTCGAGCGAGACGACGCCTGGAGCCATAGCGCCGGCTTCTTCTAAAGCGCCCCGGCGGCAACCAAAACATGCGGGGACTGGGCAGTCGACCCTCTAGCCCCCCGCTGACCACTAACCACTAACCACTCTATACACGTGGTCTCCGCCACGCACACGGTCCCCCACCTTCACGCCGATCTTGTCCCCCGCCTTCGCCTCCTCCACAGACTCGTGCTCGATCTGAATGCTTGCGACCACCTCCTCTAGGTCCGTGGTATGCCCCTTTATACGAATCCGGTCTCCGACCTTCAGCGGCCCGGTTAAGTCGATCCCCGCGACGCCAACGTGCGCGAAGAAATCATTCACCTGCCCGATTTCCACTTCTTCCGTCATTAACTCAGCTCCCTACTTGGCGCGTCTCCCGCCCGATCGCGGCATCCTCTAACGGCCGCAGCGCCACGCCGGACTCCGACGCTTCTCGCGTCCCGGCGTCCAACAGCAACCCGAACCCGTCCGCCAGTCGCGTGAGGTAGTTGAAGATTCCGACGATGTGCCCGACCTCCAGGCAGGCCGTGTCGTCGAAGCCCATCTCTCGCAGCGGGCGCCAGTCCTCCTCGATCATCCGCGTCGGCGTCGCGCTCATCTTCTCCGCGACTGCACACAACGCCCGCTCACGGTCCGACATCCCTTCCGCCTGCCGCCAATCGCCTCCCTTTATCGCCTCCACCAGCATGTGCTGGCCGCCCTCGACACGCAGAAACTCTGCGTGAGATTGTGTTCAGT
>CAYZLC010000247.1:0-2890 GCA_964479365.1 uncultured Dehalococcoidia bacterium | reverse complement strand
CTCCTCGGTCATCACGACATTGAAGTCGACCTCGGCGCGGGCGTCCTCTTCGTAGTTCAGGTCGAGGACGGGTATGCCCTCGACCACGCCGGCGCTGGTGGCGGCCACGGCGCAGCGGAGGGGCAGGGACTGCAGCTTCCCGCCCTCCACCAGCTTGTGCAGCGCCTGGCAGAGCGCCACGTAGGCGCCGGTGATCGCCGCCGTGCGGGTGCCGCCGTCCGCCTGGATCACGTCGCAGTCGACGACGAAAGTGCGCTCCCCGAGCAGGTCAAGCCGAGAGACCGAGCGCAGGGAGCGGCCGATAAGCCGCTGGATCTCGGACGTCCGTCCGCCGGTGCGGCTCCTCTCGCGAGCGGTGCGGGTCAGGGTGGAGCGCGGCAGCATACCGTACTCAGCGGTGATCCAGCCCGAGCCCGAGCCGCGGGCGAACAGAGGGACGCCGTCCTCCACCGTCACAGCGCAGAGAACGGCGGTGTCACCGGTCTTGATGAGCGCTGAGCCCTCGGCGTACAGGAGGTAGCCCGGCTCTATCGTGACCGGGCGAAGCTCATCGGGGCTGCGACCGTCGGAGCGGATCATAGCGTGGGCGAGTATAGCACCGGCAGGCGCGACAGAGCTACCGTCTCAGGGGGAGAGCGTGACCGGTACCTGACCGACGTTCACCGGAGTGACGCCGTCGGCCTCACTCACATCGTAGACCCAGATGCAGGCGGGCGTGTCCTCCGTGACCGAGAACGCCACGTCCTCGGAAAACGGCGAGAGCACCTGCCCCTCCGCGCTGTGTCCGGCCACGTCGGTTATCGGGTTGCCGTCAGCGTCGTAGATCGTGATATTGAACTGCGCCTCGAAGGCGACGATCTGGCCGGAGATGGTGACGGGGCTCGTCACGGTCTCGCCGGCGTTCGGCTGATCGATCACCAGGACGTCAGCGGTAGCCGGATCGGGGTTTGTCTGACAGACCGTCGGCTGGCCGCCCGGCTTGAGGGTGACGGGCACTTGAACGACGTCGATGGGGCTGCCGTCCCTCTCACTCAGATCGTAGACCCAGATGCAGGCCGGAGTCTCCTCCGTGACGGAGAAGAATACGTCCTCTGAAAAGGCGGAGAGCACCTGCCCCTCTGCGCTCCTCGCGGGCACGTCTGCGATCTTGCCGCCGGCGGCATCGAAGATCGTGATGTTGAACTGCGCCTCGAAGGCGTTCATCTGGCCGCTTACGGTCACGGGGCTAGTGACGGAATCGCCCGTCTGGGGCGAGTCGACCGTGGCCACGTCCGCGGAGGCGGGGTCGGGGTTGGGCTGGCAGACGTCCGGCTGGCCGGTGGGCGTTGGCGACTCGTCGCCGGGTCCGGGCGAGACGGTCGCGCCGGGGGTGATGTCCACGCCATCGCCGTTGTTGCAGGCAAGCATCAGAGCGACGGCGCAAGTCGCAGCGAGGAGCAGTACGTACTTCATATCAGCCCTCCGTATGGGGAAACTCCTGCACAGGCGAAAAGTTATCAGCGCTCGGTCTCAACCCAGAGGCGCCGGCCGTCCGTGCTTACGGATACGTCACCGTCACGGTCGGTCCGGAAGACGGCGTCGCCGTCGAGGCGTTCGAGCACATCGGGGGAGGGATGGCCGAAGGGGTTGTGCGCGCCGACAGAGATGATGTCCACCAGCGGGCCGACGGCCTCCAGGAACGCCGGAGAGGTTGACGTGCTGGAGCCGTGGTGAGGCACCTTGTAGACGACGGCATGCAGGTCGGCGCCGGAGCGGACGAGGGCGGCCTCCCGCGTCTTTCCGATGTCGCCCGTAAGGAGAAACGAGGCCCGTCCCATGGCCAGCTTGAGCACCACGGAGGCATCGTTCGGGTCACCGCTGCGGGCCGGCACTGAGAGCACGCGAACCTGGGCGCCGGCACCCAGGTTTATGGTCTGGCCGGGAGCGGCCTCCCGGTATGGCACTGCCGCCTCGCGGATGGAGTCCCGCACCGACCGGTACGCGGCGGAGTCCGCTTCGACGGGGCTGGCGAGAACGGAGCCGACATCGTAGCGCTCCAGTACGGCCGGCAAGCCGCTGAAATGATCGGCCTGCGGGTGCGTGATCAGCGCGAGGTCGACCCGGCGGTCGTGGAAGGGCAGGTTGCGCCCGAGAGCGGCAGAGATCGCCTCCTCGCTGGGGCCGGCGTCCACCAGGATGCGATTGCCCTCCGGGCCTTCGATGAGGACCGCCTCTCCCTGGCCGACGTCCAGCACTGTCACCGTCAGACGGCCCTGGACGGGCGCAGTGACGCCCAGCCACAGCAGCGTAACCGCGAGCGCCAGGACGATGGCGACGCCGGGAACCGGAAGCAGCGCTCGTCTCGCGGACTGCGGGCGCTGAGGCGGCGCTACGGGCGGCGCCGCCCGCGGCAGCCTCGCAAGCAGCCAGACGGCGCCGGCCAGCGCGGCGTAGTAGGCGATGGCGTGGCCCGTCCCTACACCCCTCACCTCCACCGACGCCAGAGGTATATCCGCCGCCATCCCGACAACGGCGGCCATGTAGGCGGCGGGGGGCCAGGCGAGCAAGCCGAGAGGCTGCGCGGCCGCGGGCACGAGGGCGCCGGCGGCGGCAGTGATCGCGCCGGTGACGGCCACGGCCAGGAAGGCCGGCACGGCCAGCACGTTGGCCAGCGGCGCCACCAGCGAGACGGTATGGAAGTTGACGGCGGTGATCGGCAGCGTGAACGCCACCGCAGCCAGGGTCACGGCTGCCAGCTCCACACTAGGGCGGGTGAGCGCGAAGCCGTCGATGCCCGGCCAGCGCCGCGCCAACCTCTCCGCGGACGCCACGAGGTGGGGGGCGAGCGTCATCAGGCCGAGAGTCGCGGAAAAGCTGAGCTGGAAGCCGACATCGTGCACAACCTGCGGGT
>CAYZLC010000246.1:0-2891 GCA_964479365.1 uncultured Dehalococcoidia bacterium | reverse complement strand
TGACAGGCGCGAGGCCGGTGTGTGCTGCTCCCCTACGGCATTGCGGGCGCGCGTCAGACGCCGAGCAGCGCGGCGAACTTCTTGTCGGAGCGGTAAGGCCCGACGACGGCGAGGTGGAGCTTCGCGGGGTCGATGATCTCGCGGGCGACGCGCTGTAGGTCTTCGAGCGTGACGGCGTCCATCTCGGCGACGGCGTCCTCGATGCTGCGGACGTTGCCCATCAGCAGGTCCTGCGCCCCGATCCAGCCGCTTACGTTGCGGGTGTCCTCCATGCGCAGCATCAGCCGCCCCTTGGACAGCTCACGCGCCTTCGTGAGCTCCTCCGTCGTCGGGCCGTCCTCGCGTATGCGGGCAAGCTCGTCGAGGACAAGGCCCAGCGCGGCGACGGCGTTCTTCGGGTCCACGCCCGTGTAGACGTTGAAGGCGCCGGCGTCCAGGAAGTGCGCGGAGTAGCTGTGCACGTCGTAGACGAGGCCGCGCTTCTCCCGCAGCTCGATGAACAGCCGCGACGACATCCCTTCGCCGAGGATGACGGACAGGAACGAGATAGCGTGCCGGTCCGGGTGGCTGAGCGGCAATCCCGGCACGGCCACGCTCACGTGCGCCTGCTCGGTCGCCTTATAGTGGACGGCGCAGCGCGTGCCGTTGCTGTCGACGGCGGGGAGCCAGGCAGCGGGCTTGCCGCCCTGCCAGTCGCCGAGCGCGGCGGTGATGGCGTCGACAACCTCCTCGTGCACGATATTGCCGGCGACCGAGACCAAGACGTTGCTCGGGACGTACTGCTGGGCCAGGTAGCCCATCACCATCGCGCGGTCGATGCCGTTCACCGTCTCCGGCGTGCCGGCGACGTCACGGCCGAGCGGGTTCTCGGGCCAGAGGAGGGAGTCGAGCAGCAGGTCCACGAGCTGCGGCGGCGAGTCGGCCACCATCGCCAGCTCCTCCAGGATCACCTGGCGCTCCTTCTCCATCTCCGACGGGTCCATCAGGGGACGCCGCACGAGCTCGAAGAGCACGTCGAGCGCTAGGTCCATGTGCGGCCGCGCGACCTTGATGTAGTAGACGGTGTACTCACGGTCAGTGCCGCCGTTGAGGACGCCGCCGACGCCGTCGATCGCTTCCGCCACCTCCTGTGCGGTTGGGCGCTTCTCCGTGCCCTTGAACAGGAGGTGCTCGACGAAATGCGAGACGCCGGCCTCCCGTTCACGCTCATAGCGCGAGCCCGCGCCCACGTACAGCGACACGGACACGGAGTGCGTGTGCGGCATGGAGGACGTGAGGATGCGGAGGCCGTTCGGGAGGACAGTTCGCTGATAGAAAGGGGTATCGGTCATAGTTGGCCGTTAGTACCAGTTTACGAGAAACGAGGGATATGGGGAATGGCGGCTATCGCTCGAACAGCACCGCGACCGCCGAGAGAGCCGTAACGATGACCATTGGAACCGCGATCAGCGTGACGGGTGGCGTCCCCACGGCGAGGCCGATAAGCATGGCGGTTGCGAGGACAAGGTTCAACGGAATGAGGATCGAGCGGACGCGTTGGGACCGGGCAGAGCGCTTCATGGATTACGACTGCCGAGCGACGGAGACGGCGCTCGCGATATTGCTGACTAGCACAACGATAGCGACTGAAACGATGTTTACGCCGCTGCTGAAGGCCAACGCGGCGAGCACTAGCACGACAGACATCACTACGTTCACTGTGCCAAGAACGTAAAGGAAGTAGCGGAAGGGAGGAAGGCGTCGCTTCACAACTTAAGGATGCGCCTTAGCCTGCCCACGTTACGTCGCCGCAAAGGTCCGGCGGATGCTCTCGGGAGGCGAAGACGGCGTACTCCTGCTTCGAATTACCGATCGTCGTATCGCCGCCGTGGCCGGGCAGCACGAGCGTTTCGTCGGGCAGTGCGTACAACCGTTCGGTTATGGAGGCGATGCTCTGGCGGAGGTCGGCGGGCGTCTGCGTGCGGCCGGGTCCGCCGGGGAAGAGGACGTCACCCGAGAAGAGGATGCCGCCCGCGACGTAGCAGGTACTGCCCGGCGTGTGGCCGGGCGTATGGACGGCGCGCAAGCTGGCCTTCCCGACAGTGATCTCGTCCCCATCCGCGAGCGGCCGGTCCATCTTCGCAGCCGGCATGATGACTTCCGCAGGGTGACAGACCACCGGCGCGCCCGTCGCCTGCTTCACGAGGTCATAGTCAGCCCAGTGGTCCGCGTGCGTGTGGGTGAGGAGAATCGCGCGGATCTTCAGGTTACCGACCGCGTCGGTCACCGCGCGGCTGCCCGCCGGCATATCGACGATGATCGCCTCGCCGGCGTCGCGATCGGCAACGATGTAGGCGTTGTTCCCATATGGCCCGAGCGAGTCGAACTTTGTGATCGAGAGCGGGCCGGCTTCGTAATTCTTCATCATCAACGAGGAGCGCGTATCCAGGAGCCACGAGGCACCACGAAGAGAGCGTTTCCAGCCCTTGCTCCTGTGTTCCTTGCTCCTTCGTTGTTATACCATATCGCCACTGTGATTTCGGAGTGCATTCTGGCCGGCGAGAAGGTCCGGCTCCGCCCGGTGGAAGAGCGTGACCTGCCGCACTTCGTGCAGTGGCTGGCGGATTGGGAGGTGAGGCGCTGGCTGGCGGAGATGGACTCGCCGCCGACGCTTGAGGAAGAACGCCAGTGGTATGACCGGCGGCGGTCCGATCCAGACGCCGTGATGTGGGCGATCGAGACGCTGGAAGGGCGGTTGGCGGGGAATATAGAACTCCGTCTGCAACCGATGCGACGGAAGGCGGAACTCGGCATATCGATCCACCACAAGACGCTGTGGAGCCAGGGGCTGGGAACGGATGCCGTGCGGCTCGTGCTCCGGTACGCCTTCAAGGAACTCGCGCTCAACCGGG
>CAYZLC010000245.1:0-2898 GCA_964479365.1 uncultured Dehalococcoidia bacterium | reverse complement strand
TTTCAACCCTCAGTATCTCCACTGACCACTGAGCACTGAGCACTGAGCACTGAGCACTGAGCACTGAGCACTGAACCACTGTTATCATTTCTCCGCAATGACCACGAACGCCGTCGGTGTCGATATTGTCGAGATCGAGCGCATCGAGCGCGCGCTGGCGAAGTTCGGGACGCGCTTTCTAGGACGCGTCTACACGCCGCTCGAAGCCGCCTTCTGCCGCGGACGTTCGAGCGAGCTTGCGGCGCGCTTCGCCGCCAAGGAAGCGGTCATGAAGGCGCTCGGCACCGGCGCTCGCGGCGTCGCCTGGCGGGAGATCGAGGTGCTGCCCAACCACCGCGGGAAGCCGCTCGTCTACCTGCACGGCCGCGCGCAGCAGAGGGCGGAGCGCATCGGCCTCGAAGGGATCGACATTAGCATGAGCCACAGCCGCAACTTCGCCGTCGCCTTCGTCGTTGGCCGCTCGCGCGATCTCGAGCCGGACCGCCCCGCCTGGCGCGAGAAGTTCGCCGGCATCCTGCGCGACCGGGGGCTCTTCGATGGCTGACGAACTGACGCTTGAGCAGCTGGCCTCCTTCACCGGAGAGCCGGTGGAGCGCCTGCACGAGTGGCGCTCGCGGCGCCTCATCGGCGACGGCGCCGGCGACCGCTTCACCCACGGGGATATGGAACGAGTGCGTCTCCTCCAGCTGTGCCTCCGTCGCGGTATCAGCCTGGATGCGATCGCCGAGGCTGACAGGACCCAGGGTCTGATCAATCGCTACGTGCAGATGATCTTCCCCGAGAGCCTGGGGCAGACCTACTCTTTCTCGGAGGCCGCCGAGATCGCCGGGCTCGACCTCAACGTGGCGCGCGATATGTGGACGAACGCGGGACTCGCCGCTGAACAGGGCGACACTCTCCGAGGTGAAGACATCGAAGCGTTCCGAGCCTTCAAGACATTCCTGGACGCCGGCCTGCCCGACAACGCCCTTGCGGAGGGCACCAGGGTATTCGTGGACTCGCTCGCGAGAATCGCCGAGATGGAATCCAAGCTTTTTCACTTCTATGTGCACGAGCGGCTGAAAGCGCAAGGTTTGGCCGGAGACGAGCTGGTGAAGGCGACCGAGGCGGCTGGCGAGATCGCTCGCCCGCTCCTTGAGCCGACCATTCTCTACTTTCATCGCAAAGCATGGGAGAAATCTGTGAGGGAAGACCTGGTCATGCACATGGCTGAGGAGGCCGGCCTGATAGCCACGAGCGATATCCCCGGCGAGCTGACGCGGGCGATCATGTTTGTCGACCTCGCCAGCTTCACGCCGATGACCGAAGCGATGGGCGACGTTCAGGCGGCCCAGGTCCTCGAGCGCTTCTCGGCGATCGCCCGCGAGGCTACCCTGGCCTGGGACGGGCGCATCGTCAAGCAGATCGGCGACGCCTTCATGCTCGTCTTCCAGGACGCCCGCTCCGCCGTGGCCTGCGCGCTCGAGATCGAGTCTCGCGCGGCCGGGGAGCCGCAGTTCCCCGCTGTGCGCGGCGGCATCCACTGGGGGAGCGTGCTTTACCGCGAAGGCGACTACGTTGGGTCCAACGTCAACATCACCTCGCGCCTTGCTACCGAAGCCGACCGGCACCAACTGCTCGTCACAGCCAAGGTACGCAAGGAGGCGCGCGACCTTCCGGACGTGGAGTTCGTGCGCCTCGGCAAGCGCCGCCTGAAGGGGTTGAGCGAAGCGCTCGAGCTGTTCCAGGTCCGCTCCTCCAGCTCAGTAGAAGATAAAGTCTCGGACCCCGTGTGCGGCATGGAGGTCGGGCAGGCGGAAGTGGCAGCGCGCCTGGCGCTCGAAGGTGAGGAACGCCACTTCTGCTCGGAGGCCTGTCTGCGCAAGTTCGTCGCCTCCCCGGAGGCCTACGCATGAGCAGTCCCCATTGCCGTCATCCTGAGCGGCCACCACGCCCGTGCGCGGCGGGATGCACCTTCGCGAAGGGATCCGGCGCAGAGGGAGAGTCCGCGCTCGAACCAGATTCGCGCCCAAGGTGCAGAGTCCCGAACGCTGTCTGTCGGCCCCTTCGAGCACGGACAGGCCCTTCGCTTGCCTCCGGCGGCTCAGGGTGACATATCGGAGACTATGAAGCTCGCCACCGTCTCCGAGATGCAGAAGGCCGAGCGCGAGTGCGGCGTGCCCATCCCGCAGCTAATGGAGAACGCGGGCCTCGCCGTCGCTCAGGAGGCGTGGCTCATGCTCGGCGAGTTGGCGGAGCGCCGGATCGTCGTCCTCGCCGGCCCCGGCAACAACGGCGGCGACGGCCTCGTCGCCGCCCGCCACCTCAAGGACTGGGGCGCCGAGGTCACGGTCGTCATGCTCAAGCCGCGCAGTGAGGACGATGCGAACCTGAAGGCCATCGTCGAACGCGAAGTCGCAGTCGTCGTGATCGACGGAGACACCACCAAGCTCGATGAGGCGCTGTCCGGAGCCGAGCTCGTGATCGACGCGCTCCTCGGCACCGGCCGCGCGCGCCCGATCGAGGGCGCGCTCGCAGCAGTACTGGATCGCCTCCGCGAAGCGCGCTCCCGCCGATTGCCGCCCCGGTTGCTCGCCGTGGACCTCCCGACCGGCATCGACGCGGACACCGGCGCCGTCGACCCGCATGCCGTGCCCGCCGACCAGACTGTCGCGCTCGGCTGGAGCAAGGTGGGGCTGCACACTACGCCCGGCGCGCAGTACGCCGGCCGCGTCGAGGTCGTCGATATCGGCATCGCCGCGGAGCACGGCGCGGCGCTACAAACGGAACTGATGACGGCTGCCTGGGCGCGCAGCGCCCTTCCCGCGCGGCCCGTCGACGCGCACAAAGGGACCTTCGGGAGCGCACTGATCGTCGCCGGTTCGCCACAGTACGTCGGTGCCGCTGCCCTCTCTTGCA
>CAYZLC010000244.1:0-2899 GCA_964479365.1 uncultured Dehalococcoidia bacterium | reverse complement strand
GGAAGCCGCGACAATCCTGCTCACGCGTGGCATCAACGAACGAGGTGGCGCTGGAGCGGCAGTTCCCTCAGGCGCTGGCCTGTTGCGTCGAAGACACCATTGGCGATCGCCGGTGCCACGGTCACGATCCCCGGCTCGCCGGCGCCGGTGGACGGCGTTTCCGGGTCGCCTACGAGCAAGACCTCGATCAGCGGCGTGTTGTTGATTCTAGGCAACTGGTAGCGGGTGAGGGTTGGGTTGACGACTACCCCGTTGCGTACCTCAACCGCCTCGTAAAGCGCCGTCCCGAGGCCCATGATCGTGGAGCCTTCGACCTGGTTCTTAGCGCCCTCCGGGTTGACCGTCAACCCTGAGTCCAGCGCCGTGATGACGCGTTGCACCTTGACCTCCCGACCCTCGACCCTCAACTCGAGACACGTGCCGACAAAGCTGCCGACATCAGTTCCAACGGCTACTCCGGCTCCGCGCCGCGAGGGTGGGGGTCCCGCTTGCCAGTCGAATGCGTCCGCCGCAGCTTCAAGAACTCGACGGAATCTCGGGTGCGACAGGTTTCGTAGCCTGAACTCGACTGGATCAAGGCCGAGTACGCTCGCGATCTCGTCGATGTGTGACTCGCCGGCGAAATGGTTCACCGCGCCCCCTAGCGAACGGTAAGAGCCGACGCGGACGAGGCTGCTGGCGCAGTAGACGGTGACCGCGACGTTGTCGATGTCGTACGGCGTCTCTGAACCCCGCTGCGCGATGAACGCGAATGGTCCGGTGTGGTAAGCCTTGAACTCCCACGCCGTGATCTTTCCATCTGACCGGAATCCGCTCCTTATCTCGATCAGCGCGGCCGGCCGAAAGGTGCCTTCAGTCGTATCCTCTTGGCGTGAGTACGCGACCCGCACCGGACGGCCGGCGAAGCGAGCGAGCCGAGCCGCCTCCAGTCCGGCCGGGTACCAACTCTTCGTCCCGAACGCGCCGCCTATCTCGGGCGCGATGACTCTGACGTTCGCCTCCGGCACGCGAAAGTGCGTCGCCAGTTCTGACCGAAGCCCGAAGGGGCGCTGGGTGCCCGCCCAGACAGTCAGCCTGTCGCCCTCCCACTGGGCAACTGCGGCTCGTGGCTCCATCGGGATGTGGGCGACGTGCGGGACATAGTACGTGCCTTCGAGAACGTGCTCGGCTGTGCGCAACGCTTCTTCGACGTCGCCGACGGCTTGTACGCTGATCGGGTCCCGCTTCGTATCCATCAGCAGCTGGGGAATGTCCAGATGTGAGCCGGCGGTCCCGCCCGTCCAGGTTGCTGCGATCGTCGCGAGGGCGCGATCGGCGGATTCATCGTCCTCCGCGAGGACTGCGATCAGATCGCCCTCCTTCGCGACAGCTACGACGCCCGGCATCTGCTCGGCGACCGATGTGTCGGCGTCCGCAAGCTGCTGGCCGAACGCGGTTGGCCTCAGAATCCGGGCAAAGAGCATCCCGGGCAGCAAGACGTCCTGAGAATAGATAGCGCGCCCGGTTACCCGTGCCTCCGCGTCCACCCGCAACGCCGGCGAGCCCATCGCCTTGAAGTCCCCACTCTGCGTAAGCGACACGTCGTCGTTGATCTCGCGTTCGATCATTTCCCCAGCGATTAGCTCGCCGTAACTTACGAACCGATTGGGATCGGCCTTAGATGCGATGCGGCCATCGCTGACGACGAGGTCCTGAGCGAAGACATCAAGCCGGCTAGCGGCCAACTCCAGCAGCGCCTCACGGGCGGTGGCCGCCGCCTTTCGAAGCTGGAGGCCGACGCGTGCCGTGGACTGGCTGCCGAAAGTCCCCATGTCCCAGGGCGTCGATTCAGTGTCGCCGAGGACTACCCCCACTTGCTCCAACCGCACGCGCAACTCATCGGCCACCTCCACGGCGAATCCCGTGCGGATGTTCTGCCCGTATTCCACTTTGCCGGCGAACGCCGTCACTTTGCCGTCCGGACGCACCAGCAGCCAGCGCGCCGAGGGCAGGCCCGGTTGTGTATTCCCGTAGGCTCTGGCCCCGTAACCCGATTCCGATACCGGAAACCCAGGTGCGATGGAGCCGATTATCGTCAGGCCCTCGGTGGTCACTCCGTTGTCTCCCGGGCGGCACGCTCTATCGCGCGCTGAATGCGCACGTAGGCGCCGCAGCGGCAGACGTTCCCGGAGAGCGCCTCACGGATCACGTCCTGGGAAGGGCTGGGTTGCCGGGACAGCAGGCCGACAGCCGCCATGATGAACCCGGGTATGCAGTAGCCGCACTGCATCGCCGATTCCTCCACAAAGGCGCGCTGAACGGCGTGAAGTCCGCCGGCCATCGCGAGGCCTTCGATTGTCGTTATCGACCCGCCTGCCACCGAACCAACACTGCTCATACAGGCCTTGAGTGGCTGGCCGTCCACGAGCACGGTGCATGCACCGCAGAGTCCCTCCCCGCAGCCATACTTCGTGCCCGTGAGGCCTAGATCGTAACGCAAGTAGCTAAGGAGGTTGCGCTGCGGTTGTGAAGCCTGTTTGTCCTCGCCGTTGACTGTGACGGTCGGCATGCCCACTCCTTCTCGGTAATAACGGCACCCTCAAGAATTGTGTTCGAGTGAGTATACCTCATTCAGCTCCGGACTTGCGTGCCGACGGCGGGCCGGCCGCCCGCGACGTGGGCTCCCAGCCGACCCGGGGGTCGTAGTCGGGATCGGGCGTCTCCTCCGCCGGACGTTCGGCCTGCGGAAGGTGGCGCAGGTTGAGGCGGATGCGCGTCCACGTGGTGTAGCGGCCGCGCATCGCGTCGACGAGGACGTCGTCCGCCTCCAGCAACGACGCGGCCTCCGGATGGCGCGCCTGCCAGCGTTCGAGACCCGCAAGGGCGTCCTCCTTGTGCTCCGCCTTCGCGACGGTGACGA
>CAYZLC010000243.1:0-2913 GCA_964479365.1 uncultured Dehalococcoidia bacterium | reverse complement strand
GGAGAGCGACGACATGAACACGACGTGGCCGCGGCCCCGTTCGAGCATGCCGGGCAGGACGCGTCGCGTGAGCTCCATAGGCACGACGAGATTGAGCGCGATCACCCCGCTCGAATTCCTCGCGCGTGAAGCCGGTGTAGGCGGACGTGATCTCGATGCCCGCGTTGTTCACGAGCACGTCGATAGGGCCGATCGCCGCCTTGGCGCGAGCGATCAAGCCTTCGACCTGCGCGGGATCGGAGAGATCGGCGGGCAGGACGGCGGCCTTGCCCCCGCACGAGGAGGACAGCCGGTGCGCGAGCGCAGGCGTATCGCCGCCGGCGAGATCGCAGAGGGACAGGTTTGCGCCCGCGAGGGCCAGCTCCGCGGCGATGAACGTGCCGAGTCCGCCGCCGGCTCCGGTAAGGAGCGCGTTCTTACCGCGCAGATCTTTCATGCGGGGTCAGGCGTTTGTGGTGCGATAGCAGGCGGATCAGGCATGACGACCCAAAGTGATTCGCACGACCGGGGCCGCTGGATCAGTGGAGTGAAGAGAAGCTAGCCGCCCGCGACGGCGGGTACGATGCTCACTTCGGCACCGGCCGCGATCTGGGTCGTAAGACCTGAGAGGAAGCGAACGTCTTCGCCGTTGATATAGACGTTAACGAAGCGACGAAGCTCGCCGGTCTCGTCGCACAAGCGCTCCTTCAGGCCGGGGAACTGGCCCTCAAGTGAGTCGATGAGCTCGGCCAGGGTGCCGCTCTCGTTCGCAGTGACGATGTCCTGCTCGTTGGTGAGCTTGCGCAGCGGGGTGGGAATCCGGACGGTTATCGGCATATCAATCTCCAGGGCCTCAGGCGAGAGCGTGCAGGCTCCAACTATGCGGAAACTGGTCGTAAGAGTCTACCAACTCAGCCCGAACCGGGTTCTCCATAATGTACCGCACCACGGTCGCAATATCCTCTTCTCGGCGCAGGATGTGGTCATAGTAGCTCTTCTGCCAAAGCGGGGGACGAGACGACGCGGTAGGGGAAGCCTTTAGGCTTCCCGCAACGTGGCTATTGCTCAACCAGTAGCCCGTTTTCTGCTTGAAGTCCTTCACGAGGCGAACGAGATCGTTCTCGACCTCAGTTGCTGCGAGGAAATGCAGGTGGTCTGGCATGAAGCAGTAGACGAGGAGCGAGAAGCTGCGAGTCTCGCACGCATGGCGGAGCGCGTCAGCGCAATATTCGACGATCGGTTTGCTGGTGAACCAAGGTCGCCGGTTGGCGGTTGCCAAGGTCACGAAGAACGTGCCGGGTTCCCGGTACGCGTCCAAGGGCAGCCGGTTGGCTTTTCGAGAAGGGAGCCACGGCGGAAGGGATGTCGCCGGAGGCCTAAAGGCCTCCCCTACGCCAGAGCGCGTAGACGTGTCTGTAACTTCAGCGGTCATCGGTGCGATGGGTAATGTCCGCGCCTGGCCGGCGGTAGCGCGCCACGTAAGGCGGTACCGCCACGCCTTCGAGGACGTGCGGGTCCGCGATGGGCGGCTGCGGCACAAGTGCGAACGGCAGATGCCCGGCCCAGATTGGCAGATGGTGATCGTCCTCTTCGCCGATAGGGCCGCCGGAGCGGACCTTCGCGGACGCCTCGTCGACCGGCAGGCGCAGCACGCGCGTCGCCTTCAGCTCCTGCGCGTTCGGTTGGCGCGCGTCGGCCCAGCGTCCGCGCGCTATGTGCTCGGTGATCGTTCGCAGGCCGTGCACCTTCTCGTCGCCTCCGAGCTCTGTCGCGACGCCGAGCACGACGACGGAGCGATAGTTCATCGAGTGGCGGAACGCAGAGCGCCCGAAGACGATGCCGTCGAGCAGGGTGACCGTGAGGCAGATCGGAATGCCGCCGGAGAGCGACGTGAGCATTCGGCTTGCGGATGAGCCGTGGACGTAGAGATTGCGTCCGTCGCGGCCGTAGCCCGTCGGCACAACGAACGGCCGGCCATCGACGACAAAGCCGATGTGGCAAACCAGCCCTTCGTCCAGGATCGCCGCGATCATCTCGAAGTCGTGGTTGCCGCGTTCGGGGTGGCGCCGAAGTGTCGTGCGCTTCGTCTTGAGCCTGGACACGCTATCCCTCGACGATGTCGCCCTGCACGGGGTCGACGCGCACGCCCTGCGAGGCGACCCACTTCAGCCCGCGCTCGATCTCCGGCATATCGCCTTCGAGCTCCAGGATCACCCAGCCGCGGTCTTCCGTCACGTCGGCGCGGCGGATGTTCGTGACGATGTTGAACTGCTTGCCCAATTCATGGATGACGGGGACAGTGATCATTTCCTGCGGGAAGGTGAGCTTGATGCGGTGCTTTGCCATAGGTCTCCTCTCCGCCTACTGGGCGCTGGGCGAAGCGACGGCGTTGCGTTCGCCGAAGGCTTCTTCGAATGACGTGATGGTTGGTTGTACAAGCAGCGGCGGCGTGAGCACGTCCGCGACGGCTTCTTGCGTCTTGAGCCCGGCGCCGGTGATGAACGCGACGGTTACTTCGTCGCGGCCGACGCGGCCCGATTCGGCGAGGCGCTTCAGCCCGGCGATTACGACGCCGCCCGCCGTCTCCGCGAAGATGCCCTCGGTCTCCGCCAGGAGCCGCATTCCCGCGACGATCTCATCGTCATCGACGGCGACGCCGCTGCCGCCCGTTTCGCCCATGACGCCGAGCGCGTAATAGCCGTCCGCCGGATTACCGATCGCGAGCGATTTCGCGATCGTGTGCGGCACGACCGGGCGGATATCGGGCGACTCCGCGTTCCAAGCCGTGATGATCGGCGAGCAGCCTGTCGCTTGCGCGCCGGACATCTTCGTGTGCGGTTCGTCGATCAGGCCCAACTTTGCCAGCTCCTGCAAGCCCTTCCAGATCTTTACGTAGAGCGAGCCCGACGCCATCGGCGCGATGCAGTGGTCGGG
>CAYZLC010000242.1:0-2932 GCA_964479365.1 uncultured Dehalococcoidia bacterium | reverse complement strand
GTCAGCGCCTGGTTGATGACGATTCGCAGGAGCCAGGGGCGGAACTCATGACCCGGCCGGAAAGTGCGGATCGCCTTGTATGCCTTCATCAGACCCTCCTGAGCGGCGTCTGCGGCTTCGTCGGCGTCACGCAGTACCAGGAAGGCAGCGCGGAAAGCGGCCTCCTGGTAGCGGCGCACCAACTCCTCGAAGGCAGCAGCGTCGCCCTGCTGCGCGGCGGCGATGAGCGTCTCGTCTTCCAGAGGACTCCTCTCGCCAAGTCTACTCCGCACGTGGCGGATTGGTTCCCCACGGGCCCCATCTTCACCCATCACCCCTCACCCGATCGCCACTGCCCGCTTATAATGGGCACATGCCCGATAACACTGGCGGCGTAAGGGATAAAAGGTCTTCGCCGCTTAGCAGTTCCTGGCCAGAAGCGTTCCGCGTCGCTATACTTGGGGAGATGGTGCAGATTGCGGTCGACGGCTTCAGCGGGCCGATCGACCTTCTGCTCGAACTCATCGATCGCAATCAGCTCGACGTCACGGCCCTTTCGTTGGCCGAGGTCACGGACCAATACTGGCGTGAGATCGATTCCGCCGACGGCGTCGAAGCAGAGGTCCTGGCTGAGTTCATCGGCGTCGGCTCGAAGCTCCTCTATATCAAGTCATGTGCGATCATCCCGAGCGCGGAGCCGCCGTCACAGGACCTGCGCGAGCGCATCGAGCAGGCGGCCGGCGAGCTAACGGCGATGCTCGAGGAGCACCGCCGCTTCAAGGACGCGGTGGAGATGTTCCGTCAACTCGAGGAAGAGGGCCGGCGAACATACGCCCGCGTCGCGCCCGGGAAGGGAGTGCCGTTGCCCGCGGGGCTCGAGGGCGTCACGCTCGACACTCTGCTCTCGGCGGTCAAGGAGGCGCTCGCGAGAAAGCCTGCCGAGCCCGAAGAGGCCGTGCTGCACATCGAGCCGGTCACCGTGAACGAGAAGATCGCGGAGATAGGAGCAGCGCTCGCGAATAAGCAGGGCCGCCTGCGCTTCCGCCCGCTGCTGGCGAAGTGCGAAACACGGACGGAGATCGTGGTGCTGTTCATGGCGCTGCTCGAGATGATAAAGGGCGGCCAGCTGTGGGCGGAACAGGACCGGCCGTTCGGCGATATTGTGCTGGTCGAGGCTGCCGGGGCGCCGGCTTAACCACGAAGACACGAAGTCACAAAGATTTTAGATCTATTGTGGGAGCGTCCGATTATTGTCTTAGTGTCTTGGTGTCTTTGTGGTGAGCCTGCTTAGCGTCGGCGGGGGCGCGGGCGGCCGGACGAGTTGTCCGGGACGATGTCCATAGACCGACCGTTGAGCTGCGTGCCCTTTAGCGCCTCGATCGCCGCAGCCACGGCGGCGGCGTCCGCCATCTGCACGTAAGCGAAGCCCTTCGTCCGTCCGCGGCGGTCGCTAACGATCTTCACCGACGAGGGTTCTCCATAGGGAGCGAAGGCGGCCCGGATCTGCGCCTCGGTCGTCTCATGCGCCAGGTTTCCTACGTAGAGTTTAGGCAATCAGTCGTCTCCCCCTAGGCCAGCGCCCGGCCGCGTGACCAGCGGCGGCGCCTCCAACCGCGGGACGGAGCCGTCGCGGGAGGGGGTGTCGTAACTGATTTTCCGTCGGCGTTCAGGCGTGGGAGCTTGACACCCAGGCCGCGCTCGATGGCCTGCCACTTCGGCAGGTCCACCGCGCTGATGAGCGTGATCGCCTGGCCAGGCCGTCCCATCCGGGCGGTACGGCCGACGCGGTGTGTGAAGAGCTCGTGCGTTTCCGGCAGCTCGAAATTGATAACGCGTGCGATGTGGACGATGTCGAGGCCTCTGGCGGCGACGTTGGTCGCAACCAGGATCGGGACCTGCCCGGAGCGGAACGAGTCCAGCGCGCGGTCACGCTGCGCCTGGTTTAGGTTACCCTCGAGAACCGCCACCTTAAAGCCGGATGCCTGCAAGCGGCGGCCGAGGTTACGAACGCCATGCTTCGTACGCCCGAAAACAAGCGTTGCGCCCTCTTCCGGTTGCTTGAGCAGCCGCACCAGCGCCTGGAACTTGTCTTCGCGGTAGACCTCCATCACGAGGTGGTTGATGTCCGGTTCGCTGCCGTCCGCTTGATCGGATTGTACGATCTCCGGTTGCTTGAGGTGCTTCGCCGCTATCTGCTCGACCCATGAGGGAGTTGTGGCTGAGAAGAGCGCCGTCTGTCGGCTGCGCGGCGTCATCGCGATAATTCGCTCGACGTCAGGCGCGAACCCGCGGTCAAGCATCTCGTCTGCTTCGTCTAGCACCAGCATTCGCACGTCCTGGAGCCGTAGGGTGCGTCGTTTGAGGTGGTCGAGCACTCTACCCGGCGTCCCGACGACGACCTGAGCGCCCGCGGCTAGCTGATTCTCCTGGGTGGCGTAGCCCACGCCGCCATAAAGCAGGGTCACGTTGATGCCGGCGGCCTTGCCCAGTTGCGCTAGGACGTCGCCCACCTGGCGGGCAAGCTCTCGAGTCGGCGTCAGCACCAGCGCCTGGACGTGCCTTCGCTGCGGGTCAGTGCGCTCGATCAAAGGGAGCCCGAAGGCAAGCGTTTTGCCGGAGCCGGTCTGCGCCTGGGCGATGATGTCGCTGCCCTCGAGCAGGACTGGTATGGAGCTGGCTTGGATGGCGGTCGGGGTTTCGATATTCATTTGTAGGAGCGCCCGGTGACTGGATGCGCGGAGTTGGAAGGTATGGAAAGACGACAAAAGAATCCTTTCGCGGCTGGAACTGAGGGACGATACGACGGAATGTCGAGAAGTAATCGTGTCAGCGTAAGCGTTAATGTTGAGTAGAGTATACGTGTTTGGCCCGAAGAACGCAAACCAGTGTGGGGGTGAGCGTGATGGGTGATGGGTGACGGGTGCCGAGTAGCGGGTCACGGGCGATACGTGAC
>CAYZLC010000241.1:0-2935 GCA_964479365.1 uncultured Dehalococcoidia bacterium | reverse complement strand
GAGACCGAGCGGCGCGAGGATCACCGATTGTCGACGCTGCGCCGCTACGTCGAGGGCCTCGGCGGCCAACTCGAGGTCATTGCCCGCTTCGGCGACAAGAGCATCCGGCTCCACGGTATCTGAGGCCAGTTACGAAACACAGTGGGCTGTGTGTTTTTTGACACAATCTCTCGGCCTCAGAGGGGGGGATAGGGTTCCCGCATGAAGCTGTCCGATGTGCAGTCGAAGGCGCTGTCCGGGCTGGACGGGGCGACCATCGACTGCTCTGCATTCGCTCCGGTCTACGACATCGGTAGCATGAAGATGGCCGAGAGCGACGACGGCCTCCAGCGCATCCTCGAGTTCCACGGCCAGGACGGGACCGTCTACCGGGGCCCAACACTGTGCATGGTGCAGCGGAACGCCTGCGGGTTCCTGCAGCGCGAAAACGGCATCGCATCGGCCAGGCGCCGCGGCTGGCGGCCGTAAGACTGCTCTAGTCGCCCGGCTCGGAAGGGACCCTGAGGGGATTGACGCATGGATGCTCGATGCCGTGAGTATGATCAATCCCAAGCAACGGCCTGGGCCGTAAATGGCCCGGCAGGGCCAGCTTGGGGAGGCTCGGGCCGACCCCTTCGTGTTGCTGTCAAGGAAGCGAGTCCGAACCGTCTTCTACCTGGGCGCCCGGATCTTCGCGAGTGCTTCTCTTGCCTGGGCGGCGAGCCTTGCGTCATCAGTGCGCTGTGCCGCAGCCTCAAGCGCCGGAATCGCCTCCTTCGCCCTCGACCTGAACGAGCCGAGAGCAGTCGCCGCAGTCACCCGCACGAACGATGACTGATCGCTGAGAGCTTCGATCAGCCCAGCGACCACACGAGGAATGTATTGGTCCTCCACGAAGCGAAGCTCGCTCGCCGCCATCATCCTGGCGTCGGGATCGGGACTCTTCAGGCGAGCCAACTTCTCTTCGGCGGCCGCCGCTTCCTGCTGCTTCTCCTTCGCCGGGTCCCATCCACAAGCATCCTTGAGTGGCTTGGCGGCAATGGACAGGCCGTGCAGCGCGAAGCTCGTTTCCTGCGGCGGCGAGTTGAACGGTGTGAAGCGGAAGACCATCGTCTCCCGCCCCTCCATCTCGAGGATCAAGTCCTTCGCGTCGCGGAGGAAGAGCCCGGTTGTCGGCGGGGTCAGTGATGGCAAGCGACTGTGCTGTGGAGGACGTCCGTTTCTATGAGAAGACGGAGAGCGTCGGAGACCCGGTCCGCGTCTACACCCGCTACTGCGCGTCCTTCACGATCAGAAACAACAGCGGAGGCTCGCGGTTCGATGCGAACGTGAAGCGTCGTTCGCTGACGACACCTCCGACACGTTCAAGGTGCAGACTTCGCGCCTGCAGCCGGGGGAGACCTACTTGGCCGATGCGTGCTTCGGCACGGTTCGGGTCAGGGAGTTGAGCTGCTCTTGGTAGGCCGCAGCTCAGGAACCGCTGTGCGACGCCGGGCTACTCGTTCGGGCCTGGCGGCAAGGCTTTCCGAAACCTCGAGGGCCTCGGCGTTATGTCGTCGCAGGCGTTGCGGAGCTTCGAGGCGGCCTCTCCCGTCAGGTCCCGCGAGTGTGCGGCGAGCTGGAGCTTGGCGCGCAGTCGGTCGACCTCGGCCAACAGATCTGCCACCACCTGAACGTCGAATCTCGCGGCACCGACCATCGGCAGATTGATGAAGGTGAGCTGCTTCGCTGCCGATCGGATGGCCGCTTCACGCTCCGGCGACAGGGGAGGCCCGCCCTGGAGCATGTCCACCCCGATCACTTGCTTGCCTGCTTTCTTGAGAGCTTCGGTGACGTGCCACCGGAAGTCGACCGGCTGAGGCTCGAAGGGCGGGACCGGGTCGCCCGACTGGCCGATGTGGATCTGGGTGGGTACCGTCCGCGCCGTCTCCAAAAACCACCCAGCGTCGGTCTTTCGCATCTTGACCGCGCTGATGCCTTCGCCTTCTTCCGCGACCTTCTGGATGATCCGCTCCCACTGGTTCGCATCGGATGGCTTGTCGTCGTCGACCCACTCGATAGGAATGCTCACAGAGACGGCCTCAGGATGGGGTGGGCGACGGGACTTGAACCCGCGACTTCCAGATCCACAATCTGGCGCTCTACCAGGCTGAGCTACGCCCACCGTCGTCTGACACCCGACCGACACCGACGTTCATTCTACCCGTGCCAGTCCTGCCGGCCACTCAGGGCCACAACCTGGCGCTCTAACCAAGCTGAGCTACAGCCACCACAGTTAATAAAGATGAACGTCGCTGGCGCGCCTGAAGGGACTCGAACCCCTGACCCGCAGCTTAGAAGGCTGCCGCTCTATCCATCTGAGCTACAGGCGCCAAGCAACGAACTATAGCACGAGGCGCAGGAGCGGGCCGAGCCCACGGCTGCCGTAAGATTCAGCCTTTGGCGATGGGGAAGAAGAAGGCCAAGCGCGGCAGCGCCACCAGCCCGAGCGCGCCGGGTGGTTCCGTGCCGCCCAAGGAGCCGCAGGCCGAGTCGTCTCCGAACGGTGGACGCTCCCGGCCCACCTGGCCGAAGTGGGCAGCGGTCGCAGCAGTCTTGGCGCTGGGCTTCGGCGCGGGCCTCCTTCTTCCGCGGCTCCGCTCGCGCTTGCCCCAGCCGGTCCGCCGCGACCCCGGCCTGAGCGTCCTGCTCATCACCATCGACACGCTGCGTGCCGACGCCCTCGGCAGCTATGGTCACCCGACGGTGGCCACACCCTGGATGGACAAGCTGGCGGCCGGGGGGGTGCGCTTCGAGCAGGCCCACGCGCAGAACGTGGTCACCCTGCCCTCGCACGCGAACATCCTTTCCGGCCGCTACCCGCTCGATCATGGGATCCGCGACAACGCCGGTTTCCGCTTTCCCGCCGGCACCGAGACCATGGCGACGCTCCTCGGCAAGGCCGGCTACCGCACGG
>CAYZLC010000240.1:0-2958 GCA_964479365.1 uncultured Dehalococcoidia bacterium | reverse complement strand
CTCAGCGACTCCTTCTAAGTCTGATCAGTCCCAACCCAAAGCACCCCGCCTCCAGTTATAAGACATTCCTCATAGTCGTCACGTTACGTAGCAGCACCTATCACACCCAGGACTCATCGGCCCGGACGCGGCTTCCCATACCCACGTGTTTCACACTCCCTGCCGTCAAACCTCACGCCACGCCCGCGCCGATGAGCTCACCACTAGAGACGCGTTATGGGTACCGGCTGCTACCACCGGAGCGGGAAACTCTACTTTGTATTCACCGTCGATTCCGAGGTCTGGCGGCTAATGCCCACTTGCCGCTAACCTAAGTGATGACCGGGATGACCGATTTGACCTGCGCCCTACCAAAAGGAGGAGAAATGCCCGCCAAGATGTCCGAAGGAGTCAAGAAGTTGTTCAAGAATGCCAACTTCGCCCACCTGGCGACGCTAATGCCGGACGGCTCGCCTCAGGTGACAGTCGTGTGGGTTGACCTGGACGGCGAGCGCATCCGAATCAACACTGCGGAAGGCCGTGTGAAGCCGCGCAACGTCAGGGGCGACCCGCGCGTTGCGATCTCCGTCAACGCGCCCAGCGGCTACCCCAGCGCCTTTGTCCGCGGGCGTGTTGTAGAGATCACACACGACGGGGCCGACGCGCATATCGACAGCCTGGCCAAGAAGTACCTGGGTCAGGACAGTTACCCCTTCCGCCAGCCGGGCGAACAGCGGGTCACCTTCGTCGTCGAGCCGGAGCACGTCTCCTCCCTCATGGCCGACTGAGGGCGCGACGACGAACGAAGGGATGGCAACCGGCCGGCAGCTGGCCGAGGCCGGCGAGGGATCTCGGGCCTCTGGGGAGATCCTGTCCGAGCGCCTGCTCCTATTGCTTGACGACATCCTCGCCGGACAAGCGCCCAACGCGGGCCGCTTTTGCGGCCACTGCTACCACCCACTGGCGCCGGACCGCGACATGTGCGCCCACTGCGCGCGGTCCAGCGCCGAACAGCGCCCCACCGAAAGCGTTCCACGCGCCGTGAAATGCACCGCCGCCGCCGAGGGCGTGAGGGCCTCGTCGTGCGCGCGATCGCCTGGGGCGGTCTGACCGTCGGCGTCGTCGCGGCGCTGGTGCCCATCGCCTTCGGCAACATCACCTGGTGGAGCGTGACCGCCTTCTTCGCGCTGCTGGCCTTCTTCTACCTGCTCTCGGCTAACCTTGCGAACAGCCTGGGCGACGCGCTCGGCTATAGCTGGGGCCAATCGCTGGTCCGCCGCGAGTGGGCGCGGTTCGAGCAAGAGCGGACTGCCGGCGACCCAGCGAGTTGAACCACCGAAACACCGAGACTCTCAACTCTGATTCTTAGTGTCTTTCTGCCTTGGTGGTAAAGGAAGGCCGTGACGCCTCGGATTAGTACCCCTGCAGCCCCCGCAGCTCCTCGTCCGTGATCTGCACGTGCACCACCCCGTCTTGGATCTCCGTCACATACTCCATCGGCAGCACGACATCCTCGTGGAAGAGCACCCCCCTCCGGATCACGAGCTCTTTGATCTCGTCCGTCTCCTCCTCCACGAGCACACGCTCGACGTCGCCGATGTGTGTGTGCGGTTCCTGACGCCAGACCGGCGCGTCGTTCAGGATCTCCCGCTCGAAGCTCGCCTTGCGCACGGTCTCGGCAGGGACGCCGATGCCCGTCAGCAGGCTCGCGAAAGACGCCGCTATCGCGACGCCGGTATTCCACAAGCGGTGCGCGTGGTCCGTGCGCCCGGTGTCTTGCGTTCCGCTCGGGGCCGGCGTGAAGTCCCTGTCCACGTATGGCGGCAGCTTCCGGAACTCGTCCCGCGAGCAGCCAAGGACCACTTTGTCCTCCCCGGCGTCCGCCATTTCGTCGATCGGCACGTTTATCAGCTCCGGCGCGCCGAACCCCGGCTCCGGAAAGTGTGGCCCGGCGTTCACGACGATGTGCGTCACCTCGTTGTCGCGTGGGTCGACGACGACCGAATGGAGGCGGCCGAGGTCCTTCCCCTCCGCGCTCTCGACATGGGCGCCGTGGCGCAGATTCTCCAGGAAGGGCATCCTCTAACGTCCTTTGTAGTCGGGCTTCCGCTTCTGCGCGAAGGCTGTCGGCCCCTCGCGAGCGTCTTCCGACTGAAACACCTGCCCCGCCAGCTGCGACTCCAGCTTCAACCCGTCCTCGAACGACATCTCGCGCCCGCGCAGCGCCGCCTGCTTGATCGCCCGCACCGCCAGCGGTCCGCACTCCAGTATTCCTCTCGCGATCTCCTCCGCCGTGGCCATCAGCTCGTCCGTCGGCACGACCCGCGAAACGAGGCCGAAACGTAGGGCGGTCTGCGCATCGAATCGGTTGCCCGTGAGCAGCAGCTCCATCGCGAAGGCCAGTGGTACCACGCGCGGCAGGCGTTGCGTCCCGCTAGCGGCTGGAATGATCGCGCGCTTGGGCTCCGGCAGCCCGAAGCTCGCGTGCTCAGCCGCTACTCGGATGTCGCACGAGAGCGCCAGCTCTAGTCCTCCCGCCAGACAGTAGCCGTTGATCGCCGCGATGATCGGCTTCCAGCACTCGAACCCGCGCGTAATCCCGCCGAACGGCACATCGTACCGCATCCCCTGGCCCCCGCCGGCGAACGACTGCGCCATAGCCACCAGGTCTGCCCCCGCCGAAAAGGCCTGATCGCCGCTGCCCGTCAGAATCGCCACCCAGGCGTCATCATCTGACTTGAACGCCTCGAAGGCGTCCCGCAGCTCACGGCTCGTGTCCGGGTCGATCGCGTTGCGACGGTCAGGGCGGTTGATCGTGACATACGCTAGGCGGCCCTTCGTCTCGAAGGCGATGTTCTTGAAATCGGCCACAAGCTGCTCCTCGCACTCTGTATGCGCGGCCAGTATGCACCACTAGGGCACTAGGCACAAAAAGAGTACGAGTAATCCAATCACCGCCAATCGCCACAACTGATGGCT
>CAYZLC010000239.1:0-2985 GCA_964479365.1 uncultured Dehalococcoidia bacterium | reverse complement strand
TCGACCTGCTTGAAGCGGCGCGCGCGCCTCGTACGACGGTGCAATCGCCTTACCGCTGGGCCGAGGACTCGTCGTGGAAGGAGGACTTCTACCGCCTGGATCTGACGCCCGAGCAAATTGCGCAAGCCCGCGAGGAATTCGACACCCAGAAGGCGGTATTGAAGGCCAAGCTGGAGTCCTCGCAGGGTTAGGTACGGTCACAAGCGGCGCTCTTATGCGAGAGGCGCGGCGGAGGCCGATCGGTTTATCCTTCCCTCATTCCTTGACAGGTTGACCCGCGCTCGGCCCATCCATACGATCTGCGAAGAATAAGGAGCACCCGCATGAAGATCACACAGGTCAAAGTCCGCCTGTTCGAGTACCCTATGCCCAAGCCGTTCCACCCCACGTGGCAGCCGGTGCCCACAACGGCGGCGCGCATCCATGTCGTCGAGGTGCACACGGACGAGGGGATCGTGGGCATCGGCTCCGGTGGGGTGCCGGTGCGCTGGGAGGTGACGGGTCTGTTCTTGATGGGACAAGACCCGTTTGCGATGGAGCAGCACGTGGCGAACCTGCGCTCGATGGCGTTTTTTGTGGGACGGCCGTGGCCGGTGGAGATCGCGCTCTGGGACATCATCGGCAAGGCGACGGGACAGCCGGTATACAAGCTCCTCGGCGGCGGCTCAGACAAGCTCAAGGCCTACGCCTCGACCGGCGAGCTGCGACCGCTCGAGGCGAGGGTCGAGTCCGCGCAGCAGATCGTCGCCGAGGGGTTCAAGGCGCTCAAGCTGCGCTTCCACAGCCCGGACTGGCGGGAGGACGTGAAGACGCTCGCGGCGGTGCGGAAGGCTGTGGGTGACGGGATCGACATAATGGTGGACGGCAACTGGGGCTGGCGGATTGCGCCTGACCGGCAGTTCCACCGCTGGGACCTGAAGACGGCGATCAACGTGGTGAAGTCGTGCGAGGAGCACGGCGTCTACTGGCTCGAAGAGCCGCTCGACGCCTACGACTACGACGGCCTGGCGGAGCTGCGGCGGCATGCGACGACGCTCCGCATCGCTGGCGGGGAGCTAAACCGCGGGCCGGAGGAGATCAAGGTTTATCTTGAGAAGGGCTGCTTTGATGTCTATCAGCCGGACTGCACCTTCATCGGCGGCATCTCGACGACGCGCAAGATCGCAGCGATGGTGGAGGCTGCGGGCAAGGTGTTCACGCCGCACACCTGGACGAACGGCATCGGCGTCGTCACCAACCTGCACTGCGCCGCCGTCTCGTCCGCCGTCCCCTATATCGAGTTCCCGTACGACCCGCCGAACTGGACTCCCGAAGCCCGCGATTTCATCTTCGCCGAGCCGCTGCGCATCGACGCCGAGGGGTACGTGCACGTGCCGCAGGGACCGGGACTGGGGATCGAACTCGACGAGGAGAAGCTCAAGAAGTACGAGCAGACGGATACGCGGCGGTTGATTTAGGTTCCGGTCAGCCGCGCGCTCGTGCTAGAATTTTTTTGCAACGAGTAGGGGTGGGTTTTGAGTTCGATACAGCGCTTCCTTATGGTTGCGGTCGCCTTCACTGCATCGATAACCTTCCTTAGGGATTCCGTTCCCGCCAGCACTCCGACTCAGGCGGATTCGCTACCGCACTTTAGCGAAAAAATACTCCGTACGGCCGCATTCTCAAGTTGGAGTGTGGGCAAGTACACCCTTACCGTCGAACTGTTCGACGACATAACGGTCCAGAACCCGAGTGGGCCGATTGGGCGGGATGAACACGTTACCATCCTGTCGGTTCGCTGGTTGAATCAGGCGCGCGAGAGATAAGTTAGGAGCATCGGTGTATCTAGGCAAGGACGACCAGGTGAGGCTGCCCACCTTGAATGCTGCCGCCGTTGAAGTATCGCTGCCGATCACATGGTGCGCGTTCGACCTCGTGAACTGCCCGCGTGTCGTGAGGATCGATCTGGAGTGGCATGGTTCCGGGCCGCTCTTCTACCACGACAAGCTAAAAAAGTCATTTCAAATCCGAGTTCCCTAGCGCATACTGCGCTCGTTACAACGATTCGTACTACGGGGTTGGTCGCCTTGCTACGGTAGCCGGCTCCATTAACGTTGACGGGCAGTCGGTTGATCTCGCTGAACCGTTGGACTCGTTTACCTGGCAGTCGCATCAGGTGACGACTGGACACGGAACATGGGATGAGTGCTTTAGGTAGTCTTTATCATCGCTTAAGAAGCCACTATCTAGAGGCCGTTCAGCTAATCCCCCCGAACCCCGCCGGCATCCCTTCCAGGTGCGCGATGTCGTTCAGCCGCGACAGCACGAAGCGTCCGTCCTTTGCCCGCAGCGACGCTACTGGAAGCGGAGATGAGGGGCTGATCTAGGCCGGTACCTTGACATCTCTCCAGCAGGGTATAGAATCAGGCTGCCCGTTTGGTAGCTCGGCTTTCCCGAGTTATCTGCAGAAGGAGGTAGTTAATGGGTGCTCAGGAGAACATCAAAGTGGTACAGGAGTTCCAGCAGGCGGTTCGCGACCGCGACGAAAAGCGATACTCTGCGCTGCTCGCAGATGACGCCGTCATTCGGGTCGCTGGGGTGCCGCGGGCTCTCGGTGGCGTGACCCAGGGACGGGAGCAGATTCTGGCCAACTTCCGTCAGCAGCCGCCGCCTCAGGGTCAGGCTGACATCCACGGCATCTTCGCCGACGATAACAACGTCTGCGCGATGATGAAGGTATCGGGGCCCTTCACCGGTAACCAGCACTTCCGTGGTTCAGAGAAGCCGTTCAGCACTTACGAGTGCATCGTTTACGGGCTGAAGGGCGGCCGCGTGCGCGAGCAGACCGTTTACATGAACTTCCTGGACGTTTACGTCCAGACGGGTCTGGTGCCTCTCAGCTCGCTGACAGCGCAAGGCTAAGCTAGCTTGACTCCAAGGCGACTGAGGACCCGCGTGATCATGGTTTGGTCGCCTTAATCGAATACAACAACGGGACGCTCCCAT
>CAYZLC010000238.1:0-2996 GCA_964479365.1 uncultured Dehalococcoidia bacterium | reverse complement strand
AGCACGCGATGAATAGAATCCCCGGCACTACGAAGAGAAACTCCAGGAGGGCCGAAGGCACAAGTGCATGAAACCAGTAACCCCTCATGATCCGAAATCGTGCGATTACGCCACGAGCCTGAGGGCGGCGGCAATGTCCTGAGCAATCACCTTGCGCTTGCTCTTCTCGATAAAGAAGCTGGGGCCGGCCTGTAGATAGGACGGGAAGACCCTCTTCCCCTGAAAGAAGTATTTCTGCCCCCGAATCTTGTACGTGGAGCCGGCCGGGATCACTCTCCCTTCGCCTGCTCGCTTCGCGATGTAGTTGATGGCCTTGATTGCCACGTCACCCATCAGCAACAGGACTTCCGCATTGGGAAACAGAGCCAGTTCCTTCTCAAGGATGAGTGAGCATTCCTCGATGGTGCTCGCCCTTACGCTATATCCCGTTTTTGCGCATTTCACGGCGGTGGTGAGGTAAACGCCCAGATCGAGGATGTCCTTTATAGATTTGACCTCTGCACCCGCATCGTTGAAGGCTTGAACCGTGGTCTGCTGGAAGAGGGGCTTGCCTCTGGCATAATAGTAATCGTCTGGACTGGCAGGCGCGGCTTCAGAGATCAGGATGATGGAAATATCGTGCGGCCTCACGTCCACCTTTGGAATGACGTAACACTCGTGCTTTACATCCGTGCACGGAAATTTGGTACACGCTACACAGTTGTTGACTCGCATTTCCCGACCTCCTTTCAGGTCTGCTCAAAGACCTGCCTGCTGCCTAACAGCTGGGCGCTCAACCAGCGCGCGGCGGTGTTAGGCCCGGTCCCTCGCAAACCCGAACAGTTGAGAGCTTTGGCCACCGCGTACTGAAGCGCGGCGGCTGAAGTAAGGGTTGGGCGGCACTTCAAACTGAATGTGCTCAGGTTAGTTTGCTGTCAATCCATTGTTCCAGTAAATGCCTAACGAAGTTGCGTGCCTCTCCGAGGCTCATTGGTTTTGCCGGAGCTAGCACGTTCGGCTTGGCATGACGAGCGGCATCGCCTAATACTGCCACGCTATTTGCCGTACGAGTAAATCGAACGGCTTCAGTATGAGTCGTCCACTTGTTTCGGTAAATCGCCCCACCAATATCGCCTTCAATCACTTCAAACACACGATAGAGATTGACCCAGTCTATTGGGCCGGTGCCCCAGAGTCGGAGTGCCTGGGCAACCTTCACATCTCGGGTTGCCAGAGATATCCACTGTGTGGGTCGGGGCAATTGGGATGTAGTATTCCCTGAGCCAACAGTGCCTGTAGCTTTAAGTTTGGCTGACTGCAATGTGAGTGTAGCAGAACCCATGACGAATGCATCGCGCCTACCATCTTCGTATTGACGGATCACTGCCTCCACGCCAAGTGATTGGAAGTCTGGCCGCATGAGCCTGGCTGCGCCAAGAATATGCTCCCGGAGCCCTTCTGCCAGTCTGTGCACTTCAGATGAGTCCTCAACAAACTCAAACAGACTCGATTCTAGATAGTACCCATCCGAGGCTTCTATCACTCTTGCTTCCGACGTCGGGAACCAAGCCGGGAGGTCCTCAAGATCGTATTTGTCCCCACTTAGCTGAACAAGCCATGTTGGCATAGTCGGAGATGACAGCACTTAGCGCCAGCCGGGTACAAGCCGGTGCTAGCCGCCGCCCTATGTTTGAGTGTTGGTCTTGTGCTCTCCAACATGCGCTACGACGAACTTGTACTTGTTATCGTCGCGGAAGAAATGGATTCGCAGGCAATACTCAGGGTTTCTATGGTTGCCCAACTTGATATGCTCGTATGCGGAGATGTTTCTCCCTTCGTACAAAGCTTCATATTCATTTCCCCATCGCCCCCTCGTGATTTCTGAGATGTGCGGCGAATACTTCAAGCCATTTTCCGAAAACAAAGATTCGATGCGACCGATTGTCTCTCCGTGACTCATTGCATCACGACGCTTACGGCATATCATGTCCATAATCTCAAAAGCGTGAAAAACTCGGCGTGGGTCGTAATAAGAAGAGTTTTCAGCAGATGTCCTTGCGCTCTTGAGAAAAACGAGACTGTCTGCAAACTTCTCCTCAGCCTTGCTGACGGCCTCAATCACGGAACTGAACTCCAACTCATCGTCAGGCAGATTAATCTCACCAAATGGCTCTGGCACTTGAGGCTGCCATATTGATTGTAGGTTTGCCTTTAGATTGGCAATTTCCTCTCTGGCGTTTGCGAGTTCTTCTCTCAGTGTTGAATTCTGAAATGCCAACTCGTCTCTTTCGCGCCTTAACCCAGCATATTGATCATCAGCAACATCAAGAAGTGTAGAAAACTCCTTTTTGTCTTCAAGGTTCTTAAGTGCCTCGTTGCGAGTCTTATTCAGGTTCTCCGCCTCTTCCGCCCTAATCGCTTCCCTCGCTGCCTGCGCTACTTTGCCTGCCGTAAACCGTGCTGCAGAAATGGAAGCACATTCTTCAAACAGCCGGTAACGCAACTCTCTGCCCCCATCTCGGAAAAGAGTGTAGTTGCTCGGCAGGTAAACTGGGTGCTCCTCGGGCTTTGCTCGTGACGAGAACTTAGGCCGATATACGCGAACCGCGCCATTGTAGCAAGCGAGGCGGTCGCCGATTTGATCTATTAATCCAAAAGCTGTTCCTGTGTTGGCAAGAACAAAAACCTCGGCAATTCCAGCAAGCCAGCAAGCAATCTCCAACGGCTCCACGATAGGTTTTTCGCTTGATTTGATAGGCGAGATTACAACTATCGGGAGAGTGCGGTCTGTAGATTGCAGGGCCGCAGAGACAAACCCCTCTATGTTTTCCAGTTCTAGACAGGACGGCTTGGTGCTCAACCTGCGCTTATTTATCCAACACTCGAAGTTGTTGATTAAGTTTGGTGCGAGTTGAGGGCAAGACCGAAACTTATCGAGTGGTATGTCTGACTGAAAGCCAACCACTACTGATGTTTCAATGTCCCGCCCGACTCTTGCAACCGAGGGCGATATGTAC
>CAYZLC010000237.1:821-2998 GCA_964479365.1 uncultured Dehalococcoidia bacterium | reverse complement strand
CGGCGGCGGGGTGTGACACGGGCGGAGTTCATGTCGCTGGTGCAAGGGCGCTAGATAGACTCTGACTATCACCACAAAGGCACAAGACGTATTGAAGACTAATTCAGGGAAGACTTCAGCCGATGGCGCTCAACAGGGAATTGGTTCGCCGAATTCCGCGATCGGTCTCGGGCTTCTTAGTGTTTTCGTGGTCGACGGATCTCAGTCTGGGGTGAGACCACGTGGACTGGGGCGCGATTGCCGTATAATGATTGAACCGTCCCATGTGTAACATAGCGGTCGTCTCGGTACATACGTCGCCCCTCGCCCGGCCCGGCACTCGCGATAGCGGCGGGATGAACGTCTACATCCGCCAGCTGAGCCACGAGATGGGGTTGCGAGCGCACACGATGGATATCTTCACGCGTCGTACTGATCCACGTACTCCGGAGATTACGGTCATCGACGAACGGACGCGCGTCATCCAGATCGCGGCGGGGCCGATGGAGGCAGGCAAGTCGGACCTTCGGCGTTACCTGGCGCAGTTCCGGGATGGCGTGCTGGCCTTCCAGCGACGCGACGGACGCAACTATGACCTGGTGCACAGCCATTACTGGCTCTCGGGCTGGGTCGGCGAGGCGTTGAAGACGGCGTGGCAGGCGCCGCACGTGATTATGTTCCACACGCTGGGCGAGGTGAAGAACCGCCATCACCTGGAGGAACGTGAACCCGACCACCGCATAGATAGGGAGCGGCTGGTCGCACACGGCGTCGATCGCGTAATCTGCGCGAGCCAGGGCGAGAAGGAGATGCTGGGAGCGCTCTACGGCGTGCCTGCGTCACGTATCAGTGTGGTGCCCTGTGGGGTGGACACAGAGGTGTTCCGGCCATTGGACAAAGCTGGCGTCCGGCGCCGCCTCGGCCTGCCGGCCAAGGAACACGTGGTCCTGTTTGTGGGGCGGATCGAGCCTCTCAAGGGGATCGACGTGCTGCTGCGCGCCGCCTCGCACCTGGACGGCCGCTTCCGTGTGCTAGTCATCGGCGGCGACGGCAAAGACCTGGCGCGTAAGAGAGCGCTGTCGGCGCTGGCCTCGGAGTTGCGGATCGCTGACAAGGTCACCTTTCTGGACGCCGTCCCGCACGATGACCTACCGCTTTACTACAACGCCGCGGACATCTGTGTCGTGCCCTCGTACTACGAGAGCTTCGGTCTCGTGGCGGTGGAGGCGATGGCTTGCGGCGTGCCGGTCGTTGCGTCGCGTGTCGGCGGGCTGAAGGAAACGGTGCAGGACGGCCAGACTGGATACCTCGTCCCGTGGCTGTGCCCGGAGCCTTTTGCCGAGCGGCTGGAGCTTTTGCTGAACAACGAGCCGCTGCGCCGCAGCCTTGGACGCGAGGCGCGCGGCGCCGCCGAACGCTACCACTGGTCCGAAGTGGCGGCCCGCGTCGAAGACGTCTATCACGACCTCGTGTCGCAGTATCGTGGCGTCGTTGTCGGCGCGCACGTGGCCTGAGGGTCGGCTGACGGTTGACTGAGGGTTGAAACCCCCAGCTTGAACGATCTGTGCCCCGCAAGCGCAAGGAAGCCGAGAAGCCCCGACAAGCGCTCGTCATCGTAGCGCACCCGGACGACGCGGAGTTCCTGTGCGGCGGCACCGTCGCGCGCTGGTGCGCGGAAGGGTGGACGGTAGACTACCTGCTCACGACGAGCGGTGACATGGGGAGCCGAGATCCCGAGGTGACGCGGGAGCAACTGCTGGCGATCCGCGAGAAGGAGCAGAGGGCGGCGGCGACGGCGCTGGGCGTGCGTGAGTGCGTTTTCCTGCGCTACCCGGACGGCTACGTTGAGGACACGGCGGAGCTGCGCGGCAGGCTCGTGCGCGAGATCCGGCGGCTCAAGCCCGATCTTGTCGTTACGTGGGACCCGTTCCGGCGCGGCTTCAACCATCGTGACCATCGCCTGACGGGCCAGGCCGCTCTCGACGCGATCTATCCACTGGCGCGCAACCCGCTGGGCTATCCGGAGCACCTTGAAGACGGCCTCGACGTCCATCGGGTCAACGAAGTGCTTCTGGCCGGTACTGACCAGCCGGACTACCATGTGGACGTGAGTGACTACTTGAACAAGAAGATGCAGGCACTGCGTAAGCACAAGAGCCAGATCGGCCAGACTCCCGCGCGGGAGCTCAGGAAGCGGC
>CAYZLC010000237.1:0-811 GCA_964479365.1 uncultured Dehalococcoidia bacterium | reverse complement strand
GGCTACGGGCACGGATGGAAGAAGCGGGTAAAGAGCCCGGCTACAAGCTGGCGGAGGGCTTCCGCCGCCTCACCTGGGGCTGAGACTCAGGACGGGGGCTCGTCGCCTTCGGACAGCGCTCCTAATGGCTCGGACGGAAGCTCCCACTTGTAGCGGTCAGTCGTGGTCGACGACGGCGGAGCGCCTGAAGAATCTCCAGCCTTCCGCGGTCTTCCGGAACTCATCGTCGTAGATGCCGGTGTGCGCGACCATCGGCGCGGACTCTCCGGCGCGTTGCCAGGTCACCAGGAGCATCGTCCTCCCACGAACATGTCCTTGCGAAATCGCCGTCAAGGTTGAATTCGTCTGGTAGTGCCTGGGCTGGATACCCTGTTCTGCCAGCCACCGACGTCGCGCGGACATGGCCTCCTGAATTTGTCCGCTACCTGTGAGACTTGTGGTCTGGAATGTGAGTACGGCATCCTGGCAGAACAGGGCACCGAGCCGTTCGATATCGTGCGCAGCGTACGTGTAAGAATACGATGAGATAAGGTCCAAGATGGCCTGCCGGTCGTCAGCATTCATGCTCGCCTCCTTCAGAAGACGCCACTAGCGGCGGGTTTCCGGGAGTCACGCTTCGCCCTTCGCCCATCCGTGTGGCGTCTGAGCCGCGCTGATTATGCCACATGAAGGGTTTGAAGCCGAAAAGCTGCCCGAGGGCCTCCCCGGCGTCAGCTGTCGCCATGCCATCAGGTCGGGGGCTGAGTCTGGATGTCATCGCGCCGTGTGTGGGAGGTCTGAGAGTTTGTCGGCTAGTGTTCTGTGAAAATGT
>CAYZLC010000236.1:0-3015 GCA_964479365.1 uncultured Dehalococcoidia bacterium | reverse complement strand
AACAACAACGAGCCGCTTGGTAGGGCTTGACAGCAGGTCACTCCATACTAGCTGCCGGGCTCCCGCACCGTTCGTGATGCCAGCAGTGCCCGGTCAGCTTCATCCCCTTGTTCGACGGCGCCTCGTTCAACTGCTCGACGCAGACCTACCATACTGACGCGCGAAGAACCACGAGCAGAGTCGCAGCCAGAAGCGCGAGCAACCTTCCGGGGCCATGGCCAAGGAGTGAGAGGAGGAGGCTCCCCGCAGTGCCAAAAAAGGCGACGATGTCCCACGGGGAACTGGCGCAGTATGCGGTGTGCGGATAAAGCCAAGGATGGATCACTCGCCACCATGCAATGAGTGCCAGGTGCACGCTCACTGCGATCGTCCCACACACGAGCGCCCCGAGGAGAGATAGTGTCCGGAGCGAGGCTACAGTCCGAGGACCGCGAAGCCAAAGAAACCAGGCAAGAACTAGCAGAGTGGACGGAGCCAGTATGGCTCGATCGTCGAGCTGTCGAAGCAGATGGTTCAGGGCGTCAATGACCCACATTGAGACTCGGCTTCCCCCTCAGGCTCCGGCTCGTCTTCCTTAGACACCGCGGAAGTCATTCTTGTTCCCGCTCACGTCCGTCGAACACTGGGGATCAGCTGCGGGGCTCCCCAGCCGTTCGTGATGGTAGCGGTGCCCCGTCAGCTGCATCCCCTTGTTCGACGGCGTGCCCCTTCAAGAGAAGGGTACCTCGGCCCTTGTTCGGAGGCATCGCTCGTGTCACAAGGTCCATCGTGGTTCTGCGCGGGACGGCGCCGAGGGAAGAACGCCGCTGCTTCCGCGGTCTGCGAGATCGTCATGTCCGGGTGCGGTTGCTCCACGGGAAGCGAGGCTCGGGACGCTGGCGCCCGCGGCGCAGACGGTCGGTGAAACGGTCTGACCAAAGACCGAGGAACACGTTCAGGACTTCGACCAGGACGAGGAATGCGCCAAACAGCGCCAGTCCGACCCAAAGGCTCATCCCTCACTCCCGCTCGCGAATCTCCCTAGGTCCGTCGAACACCCAGATCAGCGGCGAGCGTCCGTCGCTGACGCCGCGCTCGTCCGCTGCATCTGGTTGTTCACGGGCACGCCCATTCTCGCACTGTCGAACCCCTATCAAGAGCTGGCTGCTGCACAACGCCACTTACGGATTGCCTGAGGCAAGGTGGCGCCACAGGAGGCTGCATTGCCTCGCAGCGCCAGCAAGGCCGTTGTGGACCACCGCAAGAATCGTGATTGCTCCGCATGAGCCGTCGGAAGCCTGAGATCGGCGCTGCGGTTCAGCTTCAAAGGCGGAATCCGCTGAGGACCAGCCATGGCTCCCGAGCTTCGGACGGCCCCTCTTCTCTTCTCCTCGATGTCCCGTGAACACCGGGGATAAGCTGCCGGGCTCCTGCGCCGTTGGTGATGCCAGCAGAGCCCGGTCAGCTTCATCCCCTTGTTCGACGGCACGCCCCGCACCTCATGCGTGGCAGTCTACGCTACGAGATGGCCCTTGTGCTGAGCGACCAGCTCCTTGAAGCGACGGGACCACGTCGAGAGGTTCTCCTTTGCCCAGTCGTCGTCACCGTGGGCTGTGCCATCGGGTGTGACAACGACGAAAGGCGCCTTGTCGTCAGACCAGGTCGAGATGACATCCTCCACGGGTGCGACGTTCGTCGGAGGTTGCGGTGGAAAGAGGCGCTGGATCAGTCCTGACGGAGCGGGCCTCGGCAAGGGTGTGAGTGCCTTGACTGAGCCGTCGAAGCGGCCCCCGATCTCATACCAGTCCAACCAGCCCTCCTCGTTGGTCCCGTCCTCGGTCCAGTAGCGCTTGAGCGCAGCCTCGACAGCCACGTCGACCTGCTTGCGAGAGCAGCCCGACGCGACGTCCTTCGACAGGATGACGTGGACGAGGAAGTGCATCGTCGCTCCTCCTATCAGTCCGTCGAACACTGGGGATAAGCTGCCGGGCTCCCCAACCATTCGTGACGCCAGCAATGCCCGGTCAGCTTCATCCCCTTGTTCTCCGGCCCGCGACCGCCTCAATGGGCCGCAGAGGGCGGATAAGCATGCTTCGCCGGAACATCACGTCGTAGGTCAAGATGGACGAACCGCATTTGGGTGAGCGGGGTATTCATCTCGAGGCCTCGGAGGCCGCTCTCGGAGGCTTTGTGCGGTGGCTGAAGCGCCGCCACCCGCGTCGCCACCAGCGTCAAGAAGTAGTCCGAGTACTCGAAGTAGACTGTCCAGCCCCGTTGGCGGCCCCCGTCGATGCCCGGTGAGATTCCAAAGGCTCGGGGATTCAGCATAGCTCGACGCATCGAGAGTAGCTGCTCCGGCGTACCACGGGATTCAGGGAACTCCAACTGGGCAGTGGCGGGGTCACAAGGGAGCGTGGTGTAGCAGTTCGTGCGGACGAACGCCTCCGCGGCTGTGATGACCTTTCGCTCTTCTGGCGTGGGCGCGGATACCGATGCCGTCGGCACGGGTGTGATTGCTTGGCGGCATGCGACCGCGCCTGCAAGAAGTACTGCGGTCTCAGGCCAGCGCATCGCCAAGATGTTCTTCTCCTATCGTGTCCGGAGAACACTTAGTAGATTGCCAAGGATAACCGGATATCGTTGCGGAAGGTGGGAGGCTTGGGCCAGTCGGCAGCAGGGTTAAGTGTCGAAGCATCAACTGTCTGGACGCGTGGGCGGCTGGAGGAGCTTTGCTGGATAACGGGTTAAGGGTAGCGAGGCGCCTTGAGGACGTGACCAGACCCGGTTCGTGGCCAGTCTACGCCAGGAGATCCAGGGGGCTGCGCACCCCCCTGCCTCCACGGTTGAGGACGTGGGTGTAGATCATGGTCGTGCTCACGTCGCTGTGTCCCAGTAGCTCCTGGATCGTCCTGATGTCATAGCCGCTCTCCAGGAGATGGGTGGCGAAGCAGTGCCGCTTATGCGGGGCCCGGCATAGGCGCCATTGTGCCGGGTCCCGGATTATGCCGGGTTCAGCGGTTCGAGCGCGCCCTGCTT
>CAYZLC010000235.1:1425-3057 GCA_964479365.1 uncultured Dehalococcoidia bacterium | reverse complement strand
GCGCCGGCGCTTTCGGGGCCTACGCGGAGCGCGCCGCCTTCGTCGATGCGGGCGATGGAGCCGCCGCCGGCGCCCACGCTGAGCACATCGACGGTCGGGCCGCGGATCGGAAGCTCGCCGACGAGCGTCTCGTCACGCTCCAGAATGCGGCCGGGGCAGAGCGCGACGTCGGTGGAGGTGCCGCCCATGTCGAGCGTGATGATGCGCTCCAAGGCGGCTCGCTGCGCAAGCGCGAATGCGCCCGCAACGCCACCGGCCGGCCCGGAGAGGGCGGTGCGTATCGCGAGCCGCCCGGCCGCCTGCGGGCCGATGCTGCCGCCGTTGGAGGACATCACACGCAAACGCTTGACGCCGTGATTGCGGACGCTTTTCTCCAGGCGCGAGAGGTAGCGTTCCATGACCGGTGCCACGTAGGCGTTGGCGACGGTTGTGCTCGTGCGCTCGTACTCCCGGTGCTCAGGCAGGACTTCGTGCGAGGCGGAGGTCGGGATGCCGCGCCTGCGGGCAGCCTCCACCACGATGCGCTCGTGGCCGGGGTCGAGGAAGGAGAAGAGAAAGCAGACAGCTAGTGATTCGACGCCGTTTTGCTGAACGTAGTCGAGCAAGGTCTCGATCTCGCCCGGGTCGATGGGCTGGAGTACCTTGCCGCGGTGGTCGAGCCGTTCATTCGCCTCGATTCGCAGGTCGTCGGGGACCAGTGGAGGCTCACGTCGCGGCGCAAGGTCGTATAGCTTCGGCCTGGTCTGGCGGCCGATGACAAGCACGTCCCTGAAGCCTCGAGTGGTGATGAGAGCCGTCCGGGCGCCCTTGCGCTCGATGATCGCGTTGGTGGCGACTGTGGAGCCGTGGACGAGATCTGAGATGGGTGAGGGGTGATGGGTGATGGGTGAAGGAGACACGAGTTCGCGCAGGCCATCGAGGATGGCGCGGGCTGGGTCGTCCGGTGTCGAGGCGCGCTTGTGGACGGTGACGGCACCGTCGTCAGCGACGAGGTAGAAGTCGGTGAAGGTACCGCCGGTGTCAACGCCGAGGATGGGCATGGGGGTAGTTTATTGCACCTACCCACGGCTACGCCTCAGTCGAAGACTCCCTCGTATGCCTGATAGGTCCGCTGGCCTTCGTCGAAGCCGGCCTCGAACCCCTTCGCGCAATCCTCGTTGTCATTCGGACCGGTGGCCTGTTCGCTACCCGATAAGCCCGCATCGTAGCCGGCGGCGTAGCATGCTTCCTGGTCAATTGAATCGAAGGCGCGGTCGATGTCCTGACTGGCCCGGTCGGTAGAGTAAGTGCAGTAGGCGAGTAGCAGGACGCCGAGGACAGTCGCAGTGAGCGCCCAGTAGGGGTTCACGATGAAGGGGGAGCCCAGTCAATCCTGGGGCGGATCGTAGCTGCCTGAGGCGCCGTCTGCGTAGCCGTCCGAGTAGATCTCGAGGCAGCGATTGTCGTCGTAGGGTGGCGTCGGCCGGTTCTCGCGAGCGCCGTCGCCGAAGCCACTGTCGTAGCAGATAACGCGAACGGCGTGATTCATCGTTTCGTCGACCGTCTTGCTGGCGGCGTTCATCCAGAGGCCGCAACCGGCGATGAGGAGGACAAATATCACGGTCACGCCGATGAGCACATTCGCGTTCATTG
>CAYZLC010000235.1:0-1415 GCA_964479365.1 uncultured Dehalococcoidia bacterium | reverse complement strand
CTGACTGTGCCGTCGCGTTACATCGTTGAAAGGGCCCTCAGCCCTCCCGCTAACGTTAGCGTTATGGTATCGTCAAACACCATGGGAACGGTTGTCGATATGCACGTCCATACGATCGTCGGTTCGATGGACAGCGACATCTCACCGAAGAGGCTGGGGGAGCAGGCGCTGGCGGTGGGGCTGACGGGAATCGCCTTGACGGAGCACCTGCATCCGTGGCCGGCGGACGAAGTCGAGCATTTCCGGCAGGAGTATGGGCTGTTCGTCTTCAACGCCCGCGAGTGGTCCACGGACATGGGTCACGTCGTGACGCTCGGCCTCCCGCGCGATGTGCGCGGGATACATCGCGCACGTGACTTGCGAGCGGCCTGCGACGACTACGGCGCTTACTTCGTGATCTGCCACCCGTTCCGTTATTTCCCCGGACCTTCGAGCCTTCTCTTCGGCCACCGGCGTGACCAGCAGTCGATGCCGCTGGAAGAGCTGGCGGAGCACCCGGTGTTCGCGCTGGCAGACGCGATCGAGGTCCTCAACGGCGGGTGCATCGACCGCGAGAACCGGCTGGCGCTGGACGTGGCGCGGAGGTTGGGGAAACCGCAGACGGCGGGTAGCGACGCGCACATGCCATTGGAGGTCGGGCGCTACGGGACGATGTTCGAGAAGGACCTTGGGAGCGAAGACGACATGCTGCGGGAGCTGCGTGCCGGGCGCTTCAGGCCCGGTCGGCGTATCACGCCCGGGAACTACGAGGTAGTAGGCGAGACGGAAGCCGTCGCGGAGGCTTGACGTTTGAGGGAAGCTACGGGTTTCAACCCCGTAGACGTTCCGAAGACGCTAGCGACGGCCGCGGCCGCGCTTGAGGCCGCCCAGGAAGCGGCCCCAGGCATCTTCGGCGGAGGCGGACCGAGCCAGGCCCTGTACCCGTTCATTGATGATGTCGCGTACCCGGCCCTCTTCACCGGAGTCGAGCCAGTACCCATGGTCCTCAGGGCAGGTATCGAGCTGCAGGTTGTAGGCGCGATAGTTGAAGGCAGTCATGCGCTTGCCGCAGACGGGGCAGTCGAACTCGCCGGGGAGTTCGCCGAAGGCGATGGTGGCGCGCCGCTCCATCTCGCTGGCGCCGGTCGTCGATTCGAGCTGGTCGAGCTCTTGATGGTCGAGCCAGCGTCCGTTGCACGTCGGGCAGCGGTCTACCTCGATTCCGTACAGCGTTTCGACCAACAGCTCTGTGTGATCGCGTGGGCAGTCCATAGGGCTAGTCTACAGGTGTTGGGTGCTAAGTGTCAGCACGCAAGCCGAGCTGGTCGAGGAGCTGGCGGGGTGAGAGGCTCTGGAGCGGTTGCTCCAGTTGCCCGCACTGGCTGAGCAAACGCCGGTCGCCGGTCACGAAGTAATCAACACCCGCTTCTAGGGCG
>CAYZLC010000234.1:0-3082 GCA_964479365.1 uncultured Dehalococcoidia bacterium | reverse complement strand
TATCAACTTCGCGGTCCTGGTGGGCTGCATCCTCTACATCGAAGACGGCCTCCCTATGGGCCCGAGTGAGCCACCCCGGCGCCTCGCCCCATCCGATATCGCGCCGTCTGTGCCGGCGCCACCCTCGCCGCCGGACTTTGAGCCATCCGCTCCGTCGCCGCCTCCGACGCCCGAGCCGCCGTCCGTCCGCAGCGACCCACCCCCTCCGATGTCTGACCTGCCAAAGGAGTAGGATAACCTCGGCTCCTTCCTTCTTCCTCCTTCCTACCCCAAGTCCTGCTATAATTCTGCCGCCGAAAGGAGGAAACCCATGCCCTACGAACAGGTACTTACCGAAGAACGGGGCCGCGTCGGCATCGTCACCCTGAACAACCCCGATAAGCTCAACGCTCTCGGCGAACCGATGGACACCGAGATGCGAGAGGCGATCGAGGCCTATAACCAGGACCCAGCGATCGGCGCTATCGTCCTCACCGGCGCTGGGCGGGGTTTCTGTGCGGGCGCCAACATTCAGGGCTGGGATCGCGGCATCCAGCGCGCCGAAGAAGACGGCGACCAGATGCGCATCCGCGACCGCCGCGAGAACTGGGTGTCGTTCGTCCAGCGCTCGAAACCTATCATCTGCGCCATCAACGGCGTCTCCATCGGCGCCGGCCTCACCATCACGCTCCCGTGCGACATTCGCTATGCGTCGGACCGCGCCCGGCTCTCGATGCGCTTTGTGCGCGTCGGCGTCCTGCCGGAGCTTGCCAGCAGCCGCCTGCTCGTCAACATCGTCGGCCTCGGTCAAGCATTGGAGCTGATGCTGAGCGGCCGAATCATCGATGCCGAAGAAGCCGGCCGCATCGGCCTCGTCAACCGTGTCCTGCCCGCGGACGAACTGCTCGACTCCGCCGTCGAGACTGCGGCCGAGATCGCCTTCAACCCGGCCGACTCGCTTGCCGCAATCAAGCGTGAGACGTGGGCGAACCTAACGGAGACCAGCATAGAGGCGATCATGAAGCGGGAGGTCGTCGAGTTCAACGATGCGATGCGGCGCCCTCACTTCAAGGAGGCCGTCCGCGCCTTCATCGAGAAGCGGCAGCCGGACTTTCACAACGCGGCGGTCGGTCAGTCGAACTAATCACGAAGGCACAAGACACCAAGGATTATCAGAAAATCTTTGTGTTGTCCTAATGCCTTTGTGTTGAGTTAGCGTGAGTGGCTCTACCGAGGCGGGCGGAGACCCGCGGCGCGTAGCCTTGGCACGAGAACGATACGACGTCATCGTCGTAGGCGCCGGAAACGCCGGATTGTGCGCGGCGCTGGCGGCAGCAGAGAGAGGCGCGCGGGTCCTCGTTCTCGAGAAGGCGCCGAAGGAGCTACGCGGCGGGAACACCTACTTCACCGGGGCGGCGTTCCGCTTTCCGTATGACGGCATCGGCGATATTCGCGTTCTGATCCCCGACCTTAGCGAAGCCGAGGCTCGCTCGGTTGACGTGGGCAACTACACTCGAGCGCAGTTCCAAGCCGATCTGATGCGAATGTCCGAGGCGCGGTCGGACGCCCAGCTGGCAGAGACGCTGGTGACTCAGGCGTACCCCACGATGATTTGGATGTGCAAGCGCGGCGTGCGCTGGGCGCTGACGCCTGGACGGCAGTCGTTCGCGCGCGGCGATGTGCGCGTTTTCTGGGGCGGCCTTGTCGTCGAAGCTGTAGGCGGTGGCGCCGGCCTCTCGGACGGCCTGTTCGAGCTCGCAGAGCGTGCGGGTGTGGAGGTGCGCTATGGGGCAGGCGCTTCCCAGCTGCTCATGGCCGAAGATGGGCGCATTTCGGGCGTGAAGGTCGACGCCGACGGCGACACGGAGGCGAGAGAGAGCGGCGCAGTCGTCCTCGCCAGCGGTGGCTTCGAGGCGAGCGCCGAGATGCGTGTGCAGCACCTGGGCCCAGGCTGGGAACTGGCCAGGGTGCGGGGTACAGAATTCAACACCGGCGAAGGGATCCGGATGGCGTTGGACGTGGGCGCTGCGCCGCACGGGGATTGGGCAGGCTGCCACGCGGTCGCCTGGGACCTGAACGCGCCGCCATACGGCAATCGCCGGATCGGTGATCTCTACCAAAAGCATTCGTACCCGTTCGGGATCATTGTGAACGCGAATGGTGACCGTTTCGTCGATGAGGGCGCGGAGTTCCGGAACTACACCTACGCCAGGTACGGGCGGGAAATCCTGAACCAGCCACACCAGGCGGCGTTCCAGCTATTCGACGCGAAGGTCGAACACCTCTTGCGGGACGAGTACCGCATATCCCAGGTGACAAAGGCATCTGCGGATACTGTTGCCGGGCTCGCGGAGAAGCTGGGTATCGATCGCAACGGGTTGTGTCGGACTGTGGAAGCGTTCAACGCCGCGGTGCAACCGGGCGGGTTCGATCCCACTCGCTTGGACGGAAAACGCACGGACGGGATAGCGCCGCCGAAGTCGAACTGGGCGCTCCCGCTGGACGCGCCTCCGTTCACGGGCTACGCCGTGACATGCGGAATCACTTTCACGTTCGGAGGGCTGCGCATCAACGGCGAGGCGCAGGTGATGGACAAGGATGGGCGCGAGATGCCCGGTCTTTACGCGGCGGGGGAGCTGGTGGGCGGCCTGTTCTACGGAAACTACGCCGGCGGTTCAGGGCTGATGGCGGGTTCGGTGTTTGGGCGCATAGCCGGCCGCAACGCAGCCGAGGCGGCACCTAGCCTTTGACGTAGGATAGCTTCTCCGCGACCTTCCCATCGCGGACGCGAAAAACGTCCACCCCGCGGACGTGGCCGGGCTTGCCTTCGCCGTCCACCCAGTGGTAGATCCAGCGAACGGTACAACGGTCGCCGGCCGCGAACGTGTCCTCGCTCTCGAAGCGGGCGGAAGGAGACTCGGCGAAGAGGCGCTCCCAGAAACCGCGGACGCTGTGCTGACCCTCGTAGCGCTCGCCGTCGGGCCGCGGAAGAGTATTCTCGAACACGCAGTCATCGGTCATGAGGGCCATCACGCCATCTACGTCGTGGCGGTTGAAGACATCGTTGAACCGCTCGATGATGTCTAGCGTGGCCGCGGTGTCC
>CAYZLC010000233.1:0-3086 GCA_964479365.1 uncultured Dehalococcoidia bacterium | reverse complement strand
CCACGGCGACGAACGATGGCGGTACGCATCACACGGTCACGGCTACGGTCAGCGGCGTCGGACCGGGCGCCCAGGTCGACTTCGCGGTCACAAGCGGCCCCAACACCGACGCAACCTTCACCTGCAGCGCGAACGCGGACTGCACGACCGATGCCAACAACGAGGTGAGCGGTACCTACACCGGGTCCGGCGGCGAGGGACAGGACACGATCGAGGCGTGCGTACTCCAGGCTCCGGGCATTGTGGAGCTGCAGGCGCCTCCCTGCGACACGGCTACCAAGGACTGGGTGCAGCCGACACCGACACCCACGCCCACGCCATCGCCTACGGCCACGGCGACGCCTACCCAGGTGGCTCCCGCGGCGCAGCTTCCCGCCACAGGGACGCAGCCGCCCGCCGACGGCTCCGACTTCCCCTGGTTCCTGGCGGGTATCGTCGCGCTGGGCGCTCTCGCCGCCGGCGGCGCTGGGGTGGTGCTGCGCAGGCGTGCTCGCTAGCCGGGGAGGCGATTCGCGTGCCTCCCCTCAGCGGGTGAGCAGCCTGGCAGCCCGCGCCCCGATCTGGATTGGGGCCCTTACGGGGCTGGCCCTCCTCTCGGTGCTGTCGTGCGGTGGCGGCGGCGGTGAAGGCCTGCGCATCGTCTTCGACTCCAACCGCGACGGCGACCTCGATGTCTACATAATGAACGAGGACGGTGCGGACGTGCGGCAGCTGGTCAACGAGGACGGCCGTGACTTCGAGCCCGACGTCAGCCCGAACGGCAAGACTATCGCCTTCGCCTCACAGCCGAAAGGCAGCGACGACACGCAGCTCTACCTGATGGACATCGATGGCGGCCACCGCCGGCGGCTGACGTCGAGCGTCGGCGCGGGGCTCGTCGTCACGGACGACTACCCTCACTGGGCGCCGGACGGGAGGCGCATCGCGTTCGAGCGCACGACCGCCGCGGAGTCAGCTGTCGATGCCGACCTCTGGTTCATCGACGTGAAAACGGGGGAGGAAACTCGGCTCACCGATACGCCGGCAGCCTGGGACAGCACGCCCAGCTTCGCGGCGGACGGCAACAGCGTGCTGTTCGAAAGCAACCGCGACCGCCAGGGCACCGATATCTACCGGCTGGACCTGCGCACTCAGGAGGTCGTCCGGCTCACCAGCGAGCCGGGCAATGACCTGGAGGCCAAGGAGTCGCCGGGCGGCCGGCAAATAGTCTTCGGGTCCGAGAGGGACGGCGACTACGAGATCTACGTGATGGATGCCGACGGCGCCAACGTCCGCCAGCTTACCCATAACGGGGCGGATGACCGCTGCGGGCACTGGTCGCCGGACGGCTCTCGTATCTCCTTTTACTCCGAACGCGACGGCGACCGCGAGATATACGTGATGCGGGCCGACGGCAGCGAGGTACGCCGGCTCACCAACAGTCCAGGTAACGACGAAGTGCCCGTCTGGGCGGACTGAGCCGGGCCGGAGCTAGGCGGATACCGGCGCCGAGACGGGCGGGCGCCGGTCCGCCCAGGGACGGGCCTGCTCAAGCTGGGCCGCCAGGCGGAAGAGGGTCGCCTCGTCGCCGAAGCGGCCGACGAAGTGCGTACCTATGGGCAGCCCTTCGGAGCTCCAGTACAGCGGCAGGGAGATGGCCGGCTGGCCGGTGACGTTGCAGATGGGCGTGAACGGCACGAACTGCCCCGCCCGCGTGAACCCCAGCATCGGGTTGTCCGGCGGCGAGTCGAACGTCCCCAGGGGCACCGGCGGCTCGCCCAGCGTTGGGGTCAGCCATACGTCGTGGTCGACCATGAAGCGGGCGACGTGGCGGGACATCATCTGGAAGAACGCCACCGCCATCAGGTAGGTGGGCGCGCTCTGGCCGCGGCCCGTCTGGGCCAGCGCCCAGGTGAGCGGCTCAAACTGGTCCTGCGTCGGTGTGCGACGGGTTAGCAGGGCCATCCCGTCCACGGAGAGCGCGGCCCCCGCCGACCACACGATGGTGAACATCTGCGTCAGCATCGGCCCGTTGATGGGCGGACTGGCCTCTACCACTTCGTGTCCCAGCTCCGCGCACAGCGCCGCGGCCTCCTTGACGGCGGCGACACAGTCCGGGTGAATCGGCGTGCCGGTCGGCGCCTGTGTGGTGAAGGCGATTCGCAGCCGGCCCGCGTCGGCGCCCACTTCCTGGAGGAACGGGCGGTCGGGCGGCGTTGCCCAGTACGGGTCGCCGATGTCCGGGCCGGCGGTCGCGTCCAGGACGGCGGCGCAGTCGCGCACGGAGCGAGTCAGGACGTGCTGGGCCACCAGCCCGTTCAAGGCGTCGCCTACTTCCGGGCCCATCGGGTTGCGGCCGCGGGTGGGCTTGAGGCCGACGACGCCGCAGCAGGAGGCGGGGATGCGGATGGAGCCGCCGCCATCGCCGCCGTGGGCGGCGGCGACCATGCCCGCCGCGACCGCGGCCGCGGAGCCGCCGCTGGAGCCGCCGGTGGTGCGCCCCGTGTCCCAGGGGTTACGGGCCGGCCCCAGCAGGACGGACTCCGTCGTCGGGATTAGGCCGAACTCCGGCGTATTCGTCTTGCCCACGGTGACCAGTCCGGCCCGCTTGTAGCGGGCGACCAGCTCGCTGTCGTAGCCGGGGACGTAGTCCTTCAAGAACGCGGAGCCGGAGGTCAGCCGGACGCCGGCGTAAGCGGCGGAAAGGTCCTTCAGGAGGAAGGGGACGCCGGTGAAGGGTCCGTCAGGCAGGGGGCCTGACGCCGCCTCCCGGGCGATATCGTACATCGGCGTGACGACGGCGTTGATCGAGGGGTTCAAACGCTCGATGCGCTCGATGGCGGCGTCCACGAGCTCGATGGGCTTGACCTGCTTTCGCCGAACGAGGTCGGCCTGGGCAGTGGCGTCGAGGAAGGCGAATTCGTCCATTCAGCTTGCTCCTGAGTTCACGGCGGCCTGTCCCGCAAAGATGTCAGATTGGGGCGGCGCGGTCAAGGGGAAAACGATAGCGGCGGGGCATCTTCCCTGCTCAGACCATCCAGAACCCCGAACGAGTCGGGGGCCCAAGGCGGAGGGACGCCTCTCTGTCCGGCCCGGCAACGGGAAAA
>CAYZLC010000232.1:0-3086 GCA_964479365.1 uncultured Dehalococcoidia bacterium | reverse complement strand
GCCGCCGAGGGCCTCGTCGGGCGCGACGCCTCGTACATGGGTGTCGAGCAGAGCGAGCATGTTGGAGAAGCGGTACATGCCATACTTGCCGATTACGCCCAGCAAACCCATGCCGCCCCTGAGCTTGAACGTGCGCGTGCCAGCGCCGTGCGTAGCTTCGATCATCTCAGGCTGATAGCCGTCGGCCTCGAGGCGCTTCGCTCCCTCTTCGCCGCTGTATTGCTTGGCGATAGCGATCATCCCGCGGGCAACATAGTCAAACACCTCGTCCCACGAGAGCCGGGCGAACGTGTCCTGGCCGCGGGCGGTAAACATGTACTTGTCACGCTTCTCGGGCGTGAGCTGCGGAAAGCCGTCATCCGCCCAGCGCTTCCATCCTTGGCGGACCATCGGGTACTTGAGCCGGTACGGCCCGTAGACGCGACGATGCATCGTTAGGCCCTTCTCGCACCCCCGCGGGTTCCAGTGCGCCGTCGCCTTGTTGCCGAGGAGGTCGGTGTACCTATCGACGTCGTAGTTCTGCTCAAGGCGAGAGACGACGCCGTTTCGTGTGAAGGCGCGCAGACGGCAGGCGTGCGTGTCGTTCGGCGAGCAGACGAACGTGAAGCTACCATCGTACGCGTACTGGTTGCGGTAGACCTGCTCCCAATCGCGGTTCGGGTAGGTCTCCAGCGGGTTCCCAACAGAGACCGTCTCGAAGCGGCGGAGGGCCAGCGCCGCCGGCGTGCCGGCGAGGACCGCGGCGGCCGCGGCCCCGCCGCTCAGCTTGAGGAAGGTGCGGCGGCTGAGCGGTCTCACGACGTTCCCTCGAGCCGTTGCCGGACTTGGCTTCGCATCAGGTCCGCCTTATCCGCCAACTCCTCGATGAACGGTTCACCTTTCACGCGCAGGATCTGGCGCGCCATCTGGAAGAAGGGGTTGTGAAACAAGCGACGGATCTGGTCGCCATTCCAGCCCATCCGGACGTATTCCTCGACGACCGCCCACGCCATGTCCGAAAAGGCCTCCTCGTCCGGGTCTTTGTCAAGGCCGACGCCGACCGGTGTGAAGGGGTCTTCCGGGTCGAATGCTTTCATCGCGCCCCTTGTGCTGCGCCAGGGGAGGGATCCCCGGCGGCTTGTGCTGGAATTCACTGTCCCATAGGCGCCGAATCAGGTGGAGGGCCAACTGGCCCCTTCTCGGGGGCTATTTGTCCCGCCGAATGTCTCTCGCGGGCGAAGAGAGCTCGCGAGGCGGCCGAGGATGGTGGGGAAGAGAACCCTGGGGCGCCAATCAATGCCGGGCGGCCTAGCGGGCCCCGTTGCGCACCCGGGGATGGAGCTTAGGACAGGCTCAGCTCGTCACGTATCCACGTGCGAGCCGCGACGGTGGATGGCAGCCCTATTGTGGTGAGTGCGAGTAGGACGACGTGGTCAAGCTCGGCGTCCGTCACGCCCTTCTCCCGAGCCTGTCTTGCGTGCGCGCGCACTGCGCCCTCCAGCCGCCCACCGATCGCGATCGCCAGCTTGACCAGACGGCGTGTACGCTCATCCAGCGGGCCGCCTTGGTGAGCGGCGGCAGCCAGCGCTTCGTACGCCTCCGCCACCCGTGGGAAGTTCTTATTGAAATCTTGGAAGGGTTGGGGCAGCTCACTCATTGCGGTACCTCCTGCGCGTTGCGGGCCACGCTTATCTTCCCTCGCGGCCCGTCCCAGCTTACGCGCCCGGCTCGTAGACGCAAGACGGATCCTCCGCCAGGTAATCAGCGGTCAGAGCGAAGGCCCGCGCTCGGCTGCCGCCGCACACCTCTCGGAACTCGCAACGACCGCACTTGCCCTTCAGAAGGTCCGGCTGGCGGAGATCCCGGAACAGCTTGGAATCGCGGTATATCTCGACGACGGAGCGTTCGCGGACGTTGCCTGCGGCCAAGGGTAAGAAGCCTGACGGGCAGACGTCGCCTGTATGGGAGATGAAGCAGAAACCCTTCGCGTCGTTCACCGCTTTGACCGGCCGGTGTAAGCCATCTTCGAAGCGATAGCCCGCCCCGGCCATCGTCGCCGGCGCATCATCGCTGGCCGAGTACGCCTGTCGCGCGCGTTGGATGGCGACACGCCGGTAGGCGGGCGCCGCCGTGCTCTTGATATCGAACGGCGCATGCTGGGAAAGGCCGTACAACCAGTGGAAGACCCGCTCGTGCTCCTCCGGCGTGATCATGTCGGCCCCGGCGGCACGGCCGGTCGGCACCAGAAAGAAAACGCTCCACTGCACTGCCCCTAAACGATCCACCAGTTCTGATAGCTCGTTGAGCAGGTGGAGATTGTAGCGGCTTATGGTTGTGTTGACCTGGAACGACAGGCCAGCGTCCTCAGCGCGCCGGGCGATGGCGAGCGCGGTCCCGAACGAGCCCGGGAAGGCGCGGAAGGCATCGTGCACCTCCGCTGTCGGGCCGTCGATGCTGATGGCGATGCGGCGCACGCCCGCCTCGCGCACGCGACGCAGCGCCTGCGGTGTGACCAGTCGCGTCGTGGTCGGGGTGAGGGATGTGCGCAGGCCGCACTCGACGGCGTAGCCCAGCACGTCGAACAGGTCGCGGCGCATCATCGGGTCGCCACCGGTGACGACGAGGATTGGATCGCCGAACTCGCGAATCTGGTCGATGAGGCGAAACGCCTCCGGCGTGGTCAGCTCGCGTGGATCGCGGCGGGGCTGCGCCTCGGCGCGGCAGTGGCGGCAGGCGAACGCGCAGGCGCGGGTGATCTCCCAGGCGATGGTGAACGGCGCGCGGAAGAAATCGACCTCGGCCAGGCGGTCGTCGTGGGCGCGCCGCTGGGCGAACGCCTGGGACTCCATGGCGCTACGCCGTCTATCACTCATGGTGCGTCGATACGAGCTGTTGTACGGGAACAGGCCAGCGGGCCGCGTCGACGGCCTCGGCCGTGCCCGGCTGGAGGCCGATCTCTCCGTCGGTCAGGTAGCACGCCGGGTCGGGCGCGAGGAAGTCGTCGAAGTAGCGCTCCGCCCGAACGCGCAGGTTGCCGTTGCAAATCTCCAGGAAACGACACGAACGGCAGCGTCCCTGGAGGGCTCCCTTTCGGTCCTTCAGGACGG
>CAYZLC010000231.1:0-3140 GCA_964479365.1 uncultured Dehalococcoidia bacterium | reverse complement strand
GGACAACACGCATTGAAGAAGGAGGAATTAATGTCGACGAAGTATCTGGCTTTGACGGCGCTTGGGATTCTCGCCGTCCTGGCTCTTGCCGTTGGAGGATCCAGCGCGGAGGCGGGGCCGCCCCATCGCACGTACAGAGTCACGCTGACGAACTTGACGGACAGCCAGCCGTTTTCGCCGGGCGCCGCGGCCACTCACCGGCCTGCGTTCCACGCTTTCGAGGTAGGAGAGCTCGCGCACCCATCAATTGAGGCGATCGCGGAGGACGGCAATCACGTGCCGGCCATTCAAGCGCTGACCGATCTTACCGAGGACGGCGTCGTCACCGATTGGTACGAGATCGGCCGCCCGATTACGCGTGCAGGCACGGTTGTCGGCGCCTTCACGGACAGCATCACTTTCGAGGTCGACGCGCGTCCCGGTGATCGTCTGTCACTCGCCACGATGCTGATCTGCACGAACGACGGGTTTACCGGACTGGACGGCGTGAAGCTTCCGGCCCACGGTTCTGTCACGTATCATTCGATGGGCTACGACGCGGGCACCGAGGAGAACACGGAAGAAAGCGAACATATCGTCGATCCGTGCAGCGGCCTTGGCCCTGTGCCGCTGGCCGGCGACCCGAACGATCCGAACGGCGGCGTTGCGAGCGATCCTCTGGAGGCGATCTCGCACCATCCGGGCGTCTCCGGTGGCGGCGACCTCAGCGCTTCCATGCACGACTGGACGAACCCGGTGGCGGAGATCGAGATCGAGCGAGTCGACTAGAGACTGCCACTGACGGTATAGAGAAACGGGCCGGGGAAGAGCGTCCCCCGGCCCGTTGTCCTGTTCGGCATATAGACTAGTTCAATGGCAGACGGAGGCTGAACGTCGCCCCCTCGCCCGGGGAAGAGTGCGCATCGACCTCACCGCCGTGCGCGTCAACTATCCCGCGCACGATCGCCAGTCCCAGGCCGGCGCCGTCTCCGTTTCCGGGCGCGCGGCGGCGAGACTTCTCCGCGCGGTAGAACCGGTCCCAGATGTGGGGCAAGTCGTCCGGGTCAATGCCGTCGCCGGTGTCCGCCACAATCATATCGATGTGCCCGTCGCCGGCCGCGACCGATATGTCGACCCGTCCGCCGTGGGGTGTGTGTTCGAGCGCGTTTCGCAGCAAGTTCGCCACAGCGCGTTCCATGCGTGCGCCATCAACACTCACCTCGGGCGGCGAGCCGATTACGCCCAGGCTCAGTTCGACGTTCGCGAATTTCGCCGGCGCCTCCATTGTGTCCACAACCTCCGCCACTATCTCCTGCAGGCTGACTCGTTGCCGGTTGAGTCGCAGCGCGCCCGCATCCATCTGCGCCAGTTCGAAGAGGTCATCGATCATGCGGCTCAAACGCTCGATCTCGCGGCGCATCGTGCCGTAATATCGGCGGACCTCCTGAGGGTCATCCACCACACCGTCGCTGAGTGCTTCGGTCATCGCCCGAAGCGAAGCCAGCGGCGTGCGCAGGTCATGAGATACCGCAGTTGTCAGCTCACGCCGCTCGCGGTCCAGCGCGTCGCGCTGCTCGTCAGCCGCCTGGAGGCGGACGGCAAGCGCGTTGACATCTTCGATGAGGCGCGCGACTTCGTCGTTGCCCTCGGCTTCTAGCCGCGTATCGAACTCACCCCGGGCGAGCAGCCTCACGGATGAGGCGACTCGCTCCACGCGGCCGGCGACAGCAGCCGCCACGCACCAACTGAAAAACGCTGTGACGATAGCGCTAAACACGACGAGAGCTAACAGCAGCTTGAGATCGTGCCCTGTTGACACAAACATCAGCTGGGCCACGATGATCACGTTGAGCAGCGCTACCGCGCCTGCAATGGCGCTGCTCAGGAAGGCGCGGGTGCGAAGTGTGAGTCCGAGCAAGCGGTCCGCCCCACGCAGAGCGAACCAGCCGACGCCTGCGGTAGCGACGCCGGACAGGCTGAGGTAGCCGGCGAGCGTTGTCAGTTCGTCCCCCGGCGGCGACATCATTAGCTCGACTAGCAGGATGCCTGAGCCGATCGCGAGCGTCAGCGCCAGAATGGCTGCCGCGAAGGATGCGACCAACCCTCTCAAGGGGTGTCGTACGGCGGTGGCGCTACGGCTCAAATTTATATCCAACTCCCCAGACGGTCTTAAGATGCCGTGGGCGTGACGGGTCAGTTTCCACCTTGGACCGGAGCCGCCGCATGTGGACGGTGACGGTCCCGGCGTCTCCAGGGAATTCATAGTCCCAAACGTTATCCAGAAGCTGGTCACGGCTGAACACTTGACCGGCATGCCGGGCGAGGAAGAAGAGTAGATCGAACTCGCGTGCCGTCAGCGTGATGACACCTCGTTCGTCCTCTACCGTGCGGGTGCGGCCGCTGATACGCAAGCCGTTAAAGCGAAGGGCGTCTCCGTCCTGGGGAACAGCGGCGGAGCGGCGGAGGACAGCCTTAACGCGTGCGGCGAGCTCGCGCGGACTAAACGGCTTTGTGACATAGTCGTCCGCGCCGATCTGAAGTCCCACGAGCTTATCGATCTCGTCCCCTCGCGCGGTGAGCATGATGATCGGCGTCGTCGCCCGCGAGCGGATCCGGCGGCACACTTCAATGCCATCCAGTCCGGGTAGCATCACGTCAAGAACCACCAGATCGGGTTGGAAGCGGTCGTACGCCTCCATCGCCTCAATGCCGTCGTGCGCCACATTGACGTCATAGCCGTCTCTGCGCAGGTAGCGGTCGATTACCTCCGCGACCGTCGGTTCATCTTCAACGACGAGAATTCGGTCCTGGGTCACTGCCGTACTCGATGGGCCTGATACTGACTTCTCACTGAGCTTAAACCAAATTTCTTACCAGTCCATTACATGAGTACGGCGACTACGTGATGCGGGGATCACCGCGCGCGAGATCAGAGACTGTTAGGACGTGCGTGCGGCTTCGACGCACGTGACGCCCTGCGGCCCGACTATCGCCGAGTGGGTCGTGCCCGGCGGGATGTCAAGCCGGTCACCGGCCTTTAGGTCGAAACTCTCGCCGGACTCCCGTAGGTCGAAGCGGATGTTGCCGCGAGCGCAGTAAAGCACCTTGTGATAGGGATGACTGTGGACGCCGTAACGGTCGCCCGGACCGCTAGACCACGA
>CAYZLC010000230.1:1071-3148 GCA_964479365.1 uncultured Dehalococcoidia bacterium | reverse complement strand
ACGAGCGGCGGACTTGTGGTGTGCTGCAACGCGAAGGACGGGAAGCTAATCTGGCAGCATGAACTGGACATGGAAGTGCAGGCATCACCGGCCATCGCCGGCGACCGTTTGTTTCTGGTGAACACGAAGGGCGACGGTTTGGTCCTGGCCGTGGCCCGCGAATTCAAGGAATTGGGTCGGGGCAAATTGGACGATCAATTCTTCGCCAGTCCGGCGTTTGCGAATGGGAGAATGTTTCTGCGCGGAAGCACGAATCTATGGTGCTTGGGAGAAAAGAAATGAAAACCACAGATCAACGCGAATGGACGCGGATGCCCCTCACCCCGTCCCTCTCCCCATCGGATGGGGAGAGGGTGGCGAAGCCGGGTGAGGGGTTTGCTTTGAGGAGACATCTGCGGTGGCCCGCGTTCATCGCGGTGGGAAAACGAAATGCCCGTTGACCTGACATTCGCAGACGAGGCGGTGGCACGCGTTGGGCGAAAGCCCGAGGCGCTGATCCCGATTTTGCAGTCGTTGCAGGACCATTACGGCTATCTGCCGGAGGAGGCGTTGCGGCGGGTGTGCGAGGCGAGCGACATCACGCCCGCGGCGATCACCGGCGTCGCCTCGTTCTACGACATGTTTCGGATGCAGCCCACGGGCAAGCACGTCGTGCGCGTCTGCCGCGGCACGGCGTGTCACGTCGCGGGTGCGGAGCGCGTGGAAGATGCGCTACGGCGGCACCTGCGAATCCCGCATGGCGACGACACGGATGGCGATCGGCAATTCACGATTGAACAGGTTGCGTGCCTGGGCACTTGCACGCTCGCGCCGACGGTGCGAATCGGCGAAGCGACATTCGGCCACACCAGCGCCGAGCGCGTGCCGGAAGCCATTCGCGACTTTCTTGCCCTCCAAGCCGAGGCAAAGGCGACCCAGTCCACTGAGGAAGTTCGCCCGCGCCGCGGCAACGGCGGCGTGACGGAAATCCACGTCGGTCTTGGCTCATGTTGCATGGCCAAGGGCAGCGACCGGTTGTTCCATGCGTTGCGGGAAAGCGCGGAAGCGACGGGCGCGAATGTGTTGGTAAAGCGTGTCGGCTGCGTGGGGATGTGCCATCGCACGCCGATGATCGAGGTGGCCGAGGCGGGCAAGCCCGGCACGTTCTACGCGGACCTGACGGCGGCGCAGGCCCGCGCTCTGGTGCAAAGGCATTTCAAGCCGCGTGGACTTCTGCAACGCGCGTCGCGGATCTGGACGCGGGCTCTGGACAAGCTGCTGACGGAGGACGCGACGCCGCAAGAACAGGTGCAACGTTTCTCAATGAGCAAACGCGACCCGGCGGTTCGGGCGTTTCTCGACAAGCAGGTGCATATCGCTACGGAGCATTTCGGGAAGATTGACCCGCTCGATCTGGATGAATATTTGGCGCATGAAGGGTTCAAGGCGTTGGCAAAATGTTTGGGATGTCAGTTGAACGCTCGCCCTCACCCCGGCCCTCTCCTCCAGGAGAGGGAGAATCGTTCGCCGACTTTTAAAAATTCGAGTGACGGAGTCAATTCGGGTGGCGTAGGAGCCAATGAGAGCCGACGAGAGCTGTTCCCTCTCCCCGGGGGAGAGGGTCAGGGTGAGGGCGAGCGTGCGAACAAATTCCAAATCAGTCAGAGCCTCCTCACGTCGGCTGCTACGCCGGACGAAATCATCTCCACCATCGAGAAATCCGGTCTGCGCGGACGCGGCGGGGCGGGATTCCCATCGGGACAAAAGTGGCGCGTCGTCTCGCAGCAACCGGGCGAAACGAAGTACGTCATCTGCAACGGCGACGAGGGCGACCCCGGCGCCTTCATGGACCGGATGATTCTCGAATCGTTTCCGTTCCGCGTCATCGAAGGGTTGGCGATCGCGGCGGTGGCGGTAGGCGCGCACGAGGGGATTTTTTACATTCGGCACGAGTATCCGCTGGCGGTGAAACGAGTTCGCGCGGCGATTGCGGAGTTGGAGAAGCGCGGATGGTTGGGAGAACGGTTGCTTGATGTCGGCACTCCCCTCACCCCGTCCCTCTCCCCATCGGATGGGGAGAGGGTGGCGAAGCCGGGTG
>CAYZLC010000230.1:0-971 GCA_964479365.1 uncultured Dehalococcoidia bacterium | reverse complement strand
AGGGGTTGGGCGCTTCGAAATCGAACTTCGGTTGGATCGTCAACGGCTACGAGGATTGGACGTTCGCGCCGGAGACTGCGCTTTACACGGTGCGGGAACATTTCAAAGTCGCGTCGCTCGACGGCTTCGGGCTGAAAGATCGCACCGCCGCCATCGGCGCGGCGGGGGCGGCGCTGCATTACCTGACGCAACATCTGCGGCGCGACGCCCGGAATCTCACGCGCATTTCGTTCTATCAGCGCAGCGATTTTCTCACGCTTGACCCGGGCACGCTGCGTCACCTCGAAATTCTCGAGCCGCTGCATCGCGACGCACTGCGCAATGCTTCGCTCTACGGCGCACTCAATCGCACGGTCACGCCGATGGGCGCGCGGCGGTTGCGCGACTGGCTTTCGCAGCCGCTCGCCGCCGTCGAGCCGATCCGCCGCCGGCAGGAAGCGGTGCAGACGTTCAGCGAGAATACGATTGGGTTGGATGGGTTCCGCGCGCAACTGGCGAGCGTGCGCGATCTGGAGCGCACCCTGGGGCGCCTCAGCGGCGGCGGCGGCAACGCGCGCGACCTCGCGGCGTTGCAAATGGCTTTGGAGCAACTGCCGGGGTTGAAGGCGACGCTCGTTGGCGTAGGACAGGCGTCGCGCCTGTCTCTAAATATTTCCGAAAAGAATGAGACCGCCGCGACGCCTGTCCTACTGAACGATCTCACCGCGCAACTGAGCGAAGCGCCGGACCTCGTCGAGTTGATCGGGCGCGCCGTCGTGGACGAACCGCCGCTGCCCGTGAAGGAAGGCGGCATGATTCGCGATGGGTTCAGCGCCGAACTCGATGAACTCCGTGCCGCCCAGCGCGGCGGCAAGGATTGGATCGCGAAACTGCAGGCAGACGAAATCACGGCCACCGGCATCACGTCGCTCAAGGTGCGATTCAATTCCGTCTTCGGTTACTACATCGAGGTGACCAAGGCGAACCTCGAC
>CAYZLC010000229.1:0-3173 GCA_964479365.1 uncultured Dehalococcoidia bacterium | reverse complement strand
CGACGCGCCAAGCGATGCTGCGCGCGCTGGCGGCGCTGCCCTGCCAACCTGACCTGCTCCTAATCGACGCGATGCGCCTGCCCCAGCAGGGAGGCTGGGCGCAGCGCTCGATCATTCACGGCGATGCGCTCGTGCTCTCGGTGGCCGCCGCCTCGGTGCTGGCCAAGGTGGAACGCGACCGGCTGATGGACGAGTACGACGGTTCGTACCCGCTCTACGGGTTCTCGCGCAACAGGGGCTACTGCACGCCGGGGCATCTGCGGGCGCTCCAGGAGCACGGCCCGTGCCCGATTCACCGGCGTTCCTTCGCGCCGGTGCGGGCGTGGCTGGAGGGGCGGCAGCAAAGCCTCGACCTCACGTAAAGCGGTAGCGCAGCACTTCAGCGACGGCGCGATAGCCAAGCCGCCGGTAGATCGAGTTCGATGCCGGATTGCCCAGGTCGGTGTACAAGATCGAACGGTTCCCGCCCTCCAAGATCCCTCTGGAGAGCGCGCCCACGCACGCTCCCGCGTAGCCGCGTTCCCGCTGCTCCGGCGGCGTGTACACGTACCCTACGCGGACGACGCCTTCGACCCGCTCAGTGCTCTGCGCCATGGACACCGCTCCGCCGTCATCCCACAACCAGAATCGCCGTCGGTCGACGATCAGCTCTGGGTCACCCCCTCCTTCGCCGGTGTCTGCTTGAAAGCCGTGCATCCAGCCGACGAGGAGATCGCGGTCTTGCGGCAGCGCGTTGCGCAGGTGGCCCGTGACGGCCGGCGTCTCCCGCACGTCGCGGACCTCGTAGATGCGCTGTCCTTCGAAGGGGACCGCGGCCGACTTGTGACGCTCCGTCCACTGCCCGGCGAAGCGCGCTGCCGTTCCCGCCTCGCCGCTCACGCCCGGCAGCCCAACGCCCGCCTCCGAGATCGCATCGACCATCGCCGCGACCACGTCGGGCGCCATCGGCGTGAGCGTAGCGGTGAAGTCGAGGGGCGACTGGAACACCACGCCCGCCGTCGTGCTGACGTCCGACGCCACCCAGTACTGCCCGGGCTCCGGGTAAGCGACGCGCGTTTCCAGCAGCGTCAGGATGACGTTGTGCAGCACCGGCTCCGACGCCAGGAACGCCCTCGCCTTATCGAGCGCTTGCGCTGCGTCGTCGTAGAACTCCACGCTGATCGCCACAACGCTATGTTACCGAGCGTCATCCAACCGGGGAAATCCCCGGCACGTAGGGGCAAGAAAACAGGGCCGAACGTGGAACGCTCGGCCCTGGGCGGGGCATAGTTGGGTGTGGGCGGACTAGGCAGCCGCTCTGGCCGGGTGGTCCATCTGCTCGCGCAGCCGATCGCGGATGCGCTCGACGGCGGTGGAGCTGGGCTGGCTGGAGATCTCTCTCTGGATATCGCCGAGCAGGGCGTGGAGCCACGTGCCTTCATCCGAACGTTCGATCCTGGTGATCTCTCTCGTGGCGGTCTTCATGGCGGCCCTCCAGCACTAACATCGGCAGGCGCGGCCAATTCTGCGTAGGTACTTCCCCGACGCCGTGATCTTGCTCGTAAGTGACGGATCTTCCTTGCACCAACTAGAACATATATTCTATACTCACCCTATCAAATCTGTCCTTAGGCGAGGAGCGTGCGCGATGCACCTGGGGAGCCTGGTGGTGGGTGAGGACCTGGCGACTGCCGTAAGCGGCGCGTTCAACGTCGGGCACTTCGCAGGGTACGCCTGGCGAAGCGGGGCGCGCGGGCGGCGCATCGGCGCGGCGGCGCTGACGCTGGTGAGCGCCGCCGCCGTAGCAGAGGCGGCCTTCTCGGAGGCGCTGTTCTGGGGCGGCGGGCTCTCGGCGGAAGCATGGGCGCTGGTGCGGCTGCCGCTGCTCGCGGCCACGCTCTTCATCTCGATCCTGATTCTCCGGAGGTTGCGGTCGTAGCGATGGCGACGTCGGTGCTGGCGCTGGCGCTGGAGCGACGGTCGTGGTCGCTGGCGGCGCTCTGCCTGCTGCTGGGCGTGTCGGACGCTGCGGCGCGGCTGCCGCCGGAGACGTTGGAGCACCTGATCGATCTGCTGGAGACGGCTCCCCGTGGCCGGCGGCGCTGACGCCAAGCCGAAGCGAGGCCGCGCCGCTCGGCCGGCGTCGCGTTCGAAGCTGGCGCGCGAGTTCTACGCCAGCGCGCTGGACGCCGCGGAGCGCATCGATCTGGATGCGGCCTCCGAAGTGGAGGGTCTCGACGAAGAGATCGCGCTGCTCCGGATGAAGCTACGCGAGGCGTTGGGAAAGCGTCCGGACGATCTGGCGCTGATGCTGCGCGGCATCGATCTGCTGGTGAAGGCGGTATCGGCGCGCTACCGGCTGTCGCCGGAATCCGGGGAAACCCTGGGGGAGAAGATGGCCGCCGTGGTGCAAAGCCTTGGCGAACTATTTCCGCAAGAGACGGGGCGTAATGAGCAGAGCGCTTGAAGAAGCACTCGCCGCGCTGTTTCGCCGAAAACGGCAGCTCGTTCGCGAGGACGTGGAGAGCCTCTCGCCGGGCGCCTTCCGCGCCGTGGTGGACGAGCGGCTACGCAGCCTGGAGCGGCAGCTCGATGAGCTGAAAGGGCGGGTGAACGGGTTGCTGTTCCTCGTCGCGGGGACGGTGCTCACCCAGGTGATCATCCGGCTGTTGGGGTAGGGCATGGTGGTGGAGGTGGGGACGAGGGCGGCGCCGACGGGGGCCGGGCCGTGGAAGCAGCAGCTCCGGCCGTACCAGATCGAGGCCGGGCGGGCGATCCTGGAGAGCGTGTTGCGCGGCCGCGGGCTCAGCTTCTCCGTCGAGATGGCGCGGCAGGGCGGCAAGAACGAGCTCTCGGCCCAGCTCGAGGCGCTGCTGCTCACGCTCCATGCCGGGCGCGACATCGACGGCGTGAAGTGCGCGCCCACGTTCGAGCCGCAAGCCCGGATCAGCCTGCGCCGGCTCTGGTCGCGGCTGGCCGAGGCAGGGCTCTCACGTGTGGCGGCGATCGAGGCGGGGCATATCGTCCGCGTGGGCAGGGCGCGCGTGCTGTTCATGTCGGCGGAGCGCGAGGCAAACGTCGTTGGCCACAGCGCGCAGCTCTTGCTGGAGGTGGATGAGGCGCAGGACGTGGATGAGGAGAAGTTCGACCGCGACTTCCGGCCGATGGCGTCGGCGACGAACGCGACCACGGTG
>CAYZLC010000228.1:2236-3174 GCA_964479365.1 uncultured Dehalococcoidia bacterium | reverse complement strand
TCAGCCCTCGATTCGAGAACCGGATGGCGGTCCACATCTCCCCGGTCAGGATTCAGCGGATCAAGGAACGTTGGGAGCGGGAGGTTCTTGGCGGCTTGCAGCGCCAGGAGCGCCGACTCGATCGGGGCCGAGAAGCGCTGGGCCGCCTACCGGTTCCTGACCAGCGCGAGCGAGACGAGCGGCGGCTTCTTCCCGTGCTGCCACGTCGGGCCACGTCACGCAGGGACGGCCAACTGGAGCTGTTCCCGGCCACCAGGCGACCGGTGCGGCTCGTCCAGGCCAACGGCTGGGTGCGGCGGTACCTTCGGTTCGGACGGCACGGCGTCAGGTGGCAGCAAGCGCCGGAGAAAGCGGCGCGTCGAGCCGTGTTTCGCGTGGCGACCAGGGCCATGCCGAAGCGGATGCGCGACGTCATCGGGCTACTGCGCGGGCTCCGAGGGCTCGCCCTTCGGCAACGATAGATCGGGTCAGTGCTTCCATGACGCAGACGACTTCACCTTCCGCGTCACCGTCTACAGCGCGAGGTTGGCAGGCGAACGACGGTCACCACTACACGGTGGCGGAGTTGTCGGAGGCCTGGAACGTCTCGCCCGACTTCATTCGAGACCTGTTCCGCGACGAGCGCGACATTGTCCGGTGGGTTCGTAGTCGGCCCGGCAAGCGGCGGTACATCGTGATCAGGATTCCCGCCAGCGCGGCCGAAAGGGTCTACCGCCGGGCACAGCAGAGCGTCTGATCGTTGGCCGGGTTGGCGTCAATGACGTCGCGCCTCATGCTGATTCGGTTTTCCACGTCGCTCGCACCGCGGCGACCAGGGCATCCTGGCGAGCCCGAACCCAGGGCGAGTAGTGACGTTCCGTAACCCGCGTTGACTGGTGCCCCAGGAGCACCGAGACCTTTTCGAGGGGCACTCCCTTCGAAAGCAGACTCGTCGCGAA
>CAYZLC010000228.1:0-2226 GCA_964479365.1 uncultured Dehalococcoidia bacterium | reverse complement strand
TGTCCCGGAATCGGTGGGCGTTGTGCCTCCCCTCGATCTTCGCAAGCTTGAACACTCGCCGGAGCGACCGATCCCAGACGCTCATCGCGCTTCGAGGATGCCCGAGGCCGCTCCAGAAGAAGCGTTCGTCGCTCGCCGGCCGAATCGTCGTGATGGCTTCGACGGCATGCGGAGGGAGGGGCAGATAGACCGGCGTGCCGGTCTTTTGCGTGTAGAGGAACAGCGCTCCTTCCTGGAGCCGCACCTTCTCGAGCGTCGTCGCGTCCTGCAGCCGAAGTCCCGAATACCGGAGAAGCAGGACGAAGGCCTTGATCCGGGCCCGGTTATCCAGGCCCAGGGAGTTCTTCCGGGGATACTGGTCGCAGGCCTTGAGCATCCTGGCCATCTCCTCGTCGCTGAATGGCAGCGTCGGCGGGGTCGTCACCTTCGGGGGCTTCACCCCCTTCGCCGGGTTCTCGTCGAGCCACTTCGACGACACGCAGAACGAGAGGAATGCCCGGAGCCGCTCGAGCTTCTTGTGGGCCGAGATCGCCCCATCCTTCCAGTTCGCCCGGAACTCCCGGACGTCCTGGATCGTGAGCGACCGAACGAACTTGATGTCCCGGTCCTCCCCGAACTTTTCGAGGTCGGTGAGGAGCACCCGGTACTTCGCGAGCGTGGCGTCCGTGAGATGGCGGGCTTTCGCGTCGGCCGTGAACTGCGTGACAGCTCCCGGGATCGTGACGAGTTCGGCACCGACGCCCTCGGCTTCCCACTTGCGGAGAAGCGCCTGGCCAGCCTCCCAGGAGCGGATGTCCAGGGACTTCCGGATGAGGGTTCCGCGGAGGGTTCCCTCGACCGAAAGAGGGCAGCTGCAGGCCCTGTGGTGACGTCCCTTGGGCCGGTGCCTGCAGTTCCGCAGATGGCGGCGGAAGAGGTTGAGCATGCGAAGAGCATCGCACGCCTGACGCACACGGGAGGTGCGGATCGGCTAAGCTACTGATTCTAAAGTATCAGAAATGGTGCCGGAGGCGGGACTCGAACCCGCACGGGTTTCCCCACACGCCCCTCAAACGTGCGTGTCTGCCAATTCCACCACTCCGGCACTCGGGGTGGCGCGCAAACACGGATACTAGCGGTCGCTCGGATGAGTGTCAAACATTCGGCGCAGGGGACGCTCAGAACGCGAGACGCGCGCCGAGACGCAGGAGGCGCGGGCTCAGCACCTCGTCGAGGCGGTCGAACGCGGAGGAACGCGCGTCGCCGTCGCGCCGAAGCGCCGTACCGCTGTTGAGCACGTTGAAGAGCTCGGCGCTCAGGTTCAGCGTGACGCGACCCCGGCGCACCGGCTTGGCCCCAGGCGCAGGTCGAGGTCCCATACGGTTCTGTAGCGGTCCACGTCCACGCGTGGGGCTGCTCTCCGCCATCGGGCGGCGTGGCGCGTCTTGACGCATGACGTCATGCGTAATATGCTCGCTCCGTGATCAGGTCCTTCAAGGACGCCGACACCGAGGCCCTGTTCAAGGACGAGCTCGTCCCGCCGTATCGCTCCTTCGAGCGGCCGGCTCGACGCAAGCTCCTCTACCTGAGCCGGGCGCGCGTCCTGCAGGATCTGAGGGTGCCACCGGGCAACTGCCTCGAAGCCCTCCGGGGAGACCGAAAGGGGCAGCACAGCATCCGCATCAACGCACAGTGGCGGATCTGTTTCCGGTGGAAGGAAGACGGGGTCCACGACGTCGAGATCGTGGACTACCACTGAGGAGACGCAGATGAGCAGGAAGCGGTTGGACCCGATCCCCCCCGGCGAGATCCTCCGGGAGGAGTTCATGCGTCCCCTTGGGATCAGCATGAACGCGCTCGCCCGCGACATCGCGGTGCCGCCCAACCGCGTCAGCGGGATCGTGAACGGCAAGCGCGCCATCTCGGCGGACACCGCGCTGCGTCTCGGGAAGTACTTCGGGGTCTCGCCCGAGATCTGGCTCGACCTGCAGTCAGAGTACGAGCTGCGCGTCGCCCGGCGAACGGTATGGAAGCAGGTCGAGCCCCGCGTTCGGGCGCGCGTCGCCTAATCTGTCTATTCGGGGTAGATGTTGACACCTGGCGATCGGGGGCCCTTCGCAGGGCTCCGGTACCGCGCCATCGCCTCTCTCCCGTAGTCGTGCTCAGCCACGTACGCGTTGTGAACCCGACACAAGAGACGAACGTTCGGCGGACTGTGGTCACCCCCCATCGCGTAAGGATATAGGT
>CAYZLC010000227.1:0-3176 GCA_964479365.1 uncultured Dehalococcoidia bacterium | reverse complement strand
GTATCGAGCGCGGCGCGCTGGATGCCGGCGGCTGCCTGGGTGGAGATGTGGAGGTAGTGGTCAGTCTCGTGGCGGATCACGGCGCCCAGGCAGACTACGGCGTCGTAGCGCCCGCACTCTGCGAGGCGCTTGGCGACGACCGGTAGCTCGAAGGAGCCCGGAACGTAATAAACATCGTGCCGGCGGACGCCATGCCGGTTGACAGCCTCGGCGGCGCCATCCAGGAGGCGAGACGTCACAGCTTCGTTGAAGCGGGCGACCACCAGAGCTATCGCGAGGGAAGAGCCGTCGAGGTTACGTTCCGCAGCCACGGTGCGGTTGATTATAGCGCGATCTCGGCTATGTCATTCTGAGGCCGGTCGCTTTCGCGGGGGGCGCATGTAAGACCCCAAAGCTCGTGGCCAGGGAACGCGCTATGCTCTCGTCCAGCGAAGAATCTTCCGCTGCTACTGGCATTCGACCACGCCGCTCTGGTTATCCACACCGCTTGACATGCCTCGCAAGGCGGCCTAATCTTTCCCCCATATACGTACCCGGCTCGCCCCTGGCCCAACAGATGTCTTGCGCGCCCCGCATCCTAATCTGCGCCCTGCTGGCGGTAACGGCAGGGCTTCTCGCGCTCGATAGCGGCAGCGAGAAGGCGAACGCCTCCGCGCAGCCGGTCGGCCTGTGGCTGCCGTGGGAAGCTGGCACTTCCTGGCGCCTGACGAATGGGCCCCACGGATCTTCCACCGATGGCCTTGGCGGCGCGCTCGATTTCCAACCCGCCGACGCTGGCGGGTCGGGTTGCAGCTCTGGGTTCAGCTCATCCTATTGGGTGGTGGCAGCCGCCGGAGGCAAAGTTCTCGACCGCTCTAACGGGATGGAGATCGACCACGGAAACGGATTCCGGACGGGCTACCTGCATCTCCAGGAGAAGCAGGTGACGAGCGGTCGCGTTGATGCTGGCGACCGCCTGGGAAAGGTGTCCTGCTGCCCCGATGGCGGCGGCTTCGATTTCTGTTGGGCGACAGCTCCGCACCTCCACTTCTACACGGTATACAACGGCGCGCGCCAGGGGATCGTCGGCATAAATCTGGAGGGCTGGGTCGTTGGGCAAGACGGTTGCCTCGCCAGGGGCGAGGAGCGCGCCTGCGTGATGGGATCGCTGGAGTCGGGGGCCCCCGCGCCTTCGCCCTCGAACGTGGATGTCGTCGTCATTCTCGACGCCACCGGCGACGCCGCGACCGGCGATCCCCAGCGCGCGCGGCTCGCGGCCGCGCGCGCCTACCTTGGCGCGTCCGGACCGGACGACCGGGTCGCGGTCGTCACGTATAACTCGGAGGTTCACGACAGAACAGGCCTGTACGAAGTGAAGGGAAAGCACGGTATGAACCGGGCGCTTCTGCATCGCATCGATAGCGTCGGTGCGGACGGCGAGGCCGATCTGCGGGTCGGCGTGCGCGCGGGCTGCCGGGAGCTCAAAGCGGCCCAGGCCGAGACACGCGCCGCCATCTTGATCACGGACGGCGTCCACGATCGCGCAGCGCTGGGCCAGCCGCAAAAGTGCTTCATGCAACGGCAATGGCCGGTGTACACGGTCGCTGTCGGGCCAGGGGGCGAAGAAAACCTCGTCCATATCGCAAGCGACACCGGGGGGCAGTTCCTCAACCTTGGTGCCGTCTCCGACCTCGGCTGCGAGATGCACAAGCTGCGGATGGCGATCAGCAGCCAGCAGCCCGGCGCCTGTAAGACCGACAGAGTCCTGCCGGAAAAAACGACGCGCATCGAATTCGAAGTAGCAGACGGGCAGGCCGAGGCGACGTTCTCAGCGACGTGGCTGCGCGCGGACGTGCCTTCTGCGGTCTCTGAGCGGACACGCATGGAGGTCGAGCTCGTATCGCCGTCCGGCAGGGCGATCAAGCCTGATCCCACCGTCCGCGGCGACATCATCCACGAGGTAGGAAACACGTACGCCTCGTATGCGGTGGTATCGCCTGAGCCGGGCGCGTGGGCTGTCCGGCTCACCGGCGTGGAGGTCCCGCCCGAGGGCGCTGCCGTCACCGTCGCCGTCACTTCCTCCGCTGCCCATCCGGCGCCGGGGTCCACGCTGACGGCTGCCGAGACGCCGGGGGCAGGTGAGGATGGGCTCCCGGGTACAAGTGACGACCTGCCGTCTGATACGCCGGCGCCTACGCCTTCCACGGACGCGACACCCGGCCCCTCGGAGACGGCGACGCCAAAGCCGGCCACGAAGCCCACTCCGAAGAAGACGTTCCCACCGACGAATACACCGACGCCGACGCCGGAGCCAACGCCGCCGCCGACGCCGGAACCCACCCCCGAGCCGCCACCTCCGCCAACGCCCGAACCCCCACCTGAAGCTACGCCCGAGCCTCCGGCGCCGCCTTAACGCGCCCCACCACCGTTCGTCCTGAGCCCCGTCGAAGGACCAGTCTGCATCAGCGAATCCCGAGCGGAGTCCTGCCCCGAGGGCAGGACGGAGTCGAAGGATGAGCGCGGCAATCCGGCGAGACCCACCTCGTCCACCCCCGCTTGCAGGAGCGAAGAATCTCGGCGGCTCATATCCAAACCGTGCATCGCTCAATTCCGTAACTCAACCGGCGCTAAGTGCGGAAACCTGAATCTATAATTCACATTTCCGTATCTTTTGGTATCTTGTCGGATTTCTTCCTAAGGCTTTAATCTGGGTTAAGCTACATCAGCTAAGCACCGGATAGATTACGAAAGGAGTGACGGGCCGCGGTCAGGCCCGTCTAGTATCAGTAATGGTAGTAGAGACGAGCGAAAGATCCGCCATCGAGACACCACAGTTTTCGATGGAGCTGAACGAGGAGCAGCGGCAGATCCAGAAATGGGTGCACGGCTTCGCCAAAGACGTGGTCCGGCCTGCCGCGCACGAATGGGACGAGCGGGAGGAGACCCCCTGGCCGATCATCCAGGAGGCCGCAAAGATAGGTCTGTACTCCTTCGAGTTCCTCCAGAACGCCTTCGCCGACCCGACAGGACTGACGATGCCGGTGGCGAACGAAGAGCTGTTCTGGGGCGACGCCGGCATCGGTCTCGCCATCATGGGTTCGACGCTCTGCGTGGCGGGAATCGTCGCCAACGGCACGCCGGAGCAGATCGTCGAGTGGGTGCCGCAGTGTTTCGGCACGCCCGACACGATCCAGCTC
>CAYZLC010000226.1:2982-3185 GCA_964479365.1 uncultured Dehalococcoidia bacterium | reverse complement strand
GGCGCTACGGCCTCAGCCCAGGCAACGGACTCCCCGGGCTCTTGACGCCGCTTGCCCCGACAGGATCGGGGAGAGGGCGGCAAGATGGGCTGCCCCAGGAACGGACTGGCGCCCCCGGTAGGACTCGCCCTGACGCAGACGCGCGTAGCGGGCGGGCGTCTGCCCGAACCTGTGCACTCGGCTCCGGAGACAGCGGGCCTCCA
>CAYZLC010000226.1:0-2972 GCA_964479365.1 uncultured Dehalococcoidia bacterium | reverse complement strand
CCAGCCCAGGGGGAGGAACAGAAGTGGCCGTCACAGTCGCGGCAGGCGCTACGGCCCCGGCCCAGGCAACCGAGGACGCCGGGCATTGAGGCCTGGGGGGCGCACGATTCTCGCCTGGCAGAGGGCGCGGCCCTTCGCGGAGGCCGCGCCCTGGTCCTTTGGATAGCTGCCCGCTGACTACTATTGCGGTCCTTCCGGCGGATAGCCGGACAGCACGTTCTTCGCCTCCGTCATGTTCGCTACGTCCTGCACCGCTACGCCTTCGGGCGCCTCGTACGCGAACGTCGAATCAGCGATGTCTCCGCCGACTTCGATCCGGGTCACGGTGTAGACGTACGCACCGCCGTCGCTGCTCGTCTGTTCTGTCTTTAGTGGCAGGAATGTCTCTTTGTCCACCCACACCGTGAGTGTGCCCAGCTTGGCGAGGTATTGCTGCGGATCTCCCTCGATACCTGGACAGGCGCTAACGTCGGGCATCACGACGATCTTGTAGACCGTTCTGCTCGCGACGGTCTCCTCGCCGTCCTGTCGCGCCGTTTGGCAGCCGCCGGTGTACTGACTCAGCACTTGCGCGATGTCGCTGCCCCCTGATTGCCCACCGAAAGTCGTCCCAAGCTCGGAGGCTGGACCGTGGGCGACGCGGACACCCCCGTCGAATGTGCCGTACAGCCATGCGTCGTTTCCACTCACCGCAAGCCCGAAACCCGGCGTCTGGCCACCGCCTGTCCAGTTCTGCTCGGTCCGCAGGTGGCTCGAATCGGCGTACCATGTCTCGGTCGTCGTTACCGATCCCGGCTGCGATGGCGACTCCGTCGTCGCGACCAGGTGATAGCCTGCGGTACCGCCCGCCGGGGCGTTGCTCTGCGCTGCCGCACTGGTCCGCGCAAAGATCGCCTCCGCGTTCACCCGCGACTCGCCGCTCCAGAGCGGCGGCGCGATCAGGATGACGGCGACGGCAGCGGCGATCGTCGCCCCACCCACGATTGGTCGCCAACCAAGCCTTAGGAAGCGCGTCAGCCAGCCGCTCGAGGCGTCCTCAACCCTTCGCTCTTCGAACCGCAGGGGCGGCACCGGCGCCAGGTATAACTCGGATAGATCAGAGACAAGCCGCGCCCCCGTGGTGTCTCCCTCGGAGACGATGTCGTCGTATCTTCGTTGGTCACGATAGTTCGTCATGGTAGTACTCCTTCAGCGTCGTGATTGTCCGCGTGAGCTGCTTCTTCACCGCCGCTTCGCTCTTCCCCAATACGGCCGCGATCTCGCGCACCGAAAGCTCGCTCGCGAAGCGGAGCGCCAGTAGCTCACGCTTGGCTGGATCTAATCGCTCGAGCAGGCTCCGCAGGCGGGTGAGCCTATCCCGCTTCTCCGCGATGGCTTCTGGCTCGGTTCCATCCATCGCAATGAGCGCCTCTGGGAGGCCACCCCATGAGACGGTCGCGCGGCGGCGGCGGTGGGCGTCAGCCGCGGCGTTGCGGGCTATCCGGAAGAGCCACGCGGGGAAGGGTGCCCGATTCGAACGATACCCCGCCAGGCCGGCGAACGCTCGCGTGAACACGAGTTGAGTCAGATCGGCCGCGTCCTCGCGCGAGCCCATGCGAGTCAGCATGTATCGGTAGAGGCGCGGGAGATACCGCTCGTAGAGGATGCCGAAGTCATTCGGCCGTTCCAAAGCGGCTGCCACAAGGGCGTCGTCGCCTGCTGGCTCGAAGGCCGCGGTCGCCGCCATCTGGGCTTGAGTCATCCACTACTCCTTTGTCGTTGGATCGCGATCAGAAGTTAATACGCACGAACGGGCGACCCGGGGACACAGCGGATACGATTTCGGTTGACGCTTCTACCGCGCCAGCAGGCCCGCGTCGATGACGAACTGCGAGCCGGTCACGTACCGCGCGCGATCGGACGCGAGGTAGAGGACCGCCTCCGCCACGTCCTCCGGCTCGATCCAGGGCACCGGTAGCAGGTTGCCGGCCGAACGCTCGGCGATCTCCTGCGGGGTGGCACCCTCCAGGAAAGCTAGGCCGTCGTTCATCGGCGTGTTCACGCCGCTCGGATGGATGGAGACGACCCGGATGCCGTGAGGCGCCAGCTCGATCGCCCACGACCGCGTCAGGCCGGTCAGGCCCCATTTCGACGCGGCGTAATGGCTCAGCCGGTTCATCCCGCGCAGCCCGGCGACCGACGAGTTGTTGATGATGACGCCGGAGCGCTGCCGGATCATGACCGGGATCACCCGCCGGGCCACCAGCCAGCTTCCCTTCAGGTTGATGTCGATCATCGTGTCCCAGGCCTCTTCGCTGAGCTCATGGGCCAGGCCGTAGGCGCAGATCCCCGCGTTGTTGAACAGGACATCGATACGCCCGAACTCCGCGACGGTGCCGTCGACTGCGGCGGTGATTGCGGCGTCGTCGCGTACGTCACCTTCGAAGGTCAGGCAATCGGACCCGGCCTGACGGCAGAGAAGCTGTAGTCCGCGCAGCTCATCCTGGGAGCCGAGCTCGTAGCCGGGGTAGGGCAACGGCTTGGCCACGTCGAGCGCCGCGATGCGCGCGCCGGCCCGCGCCAGGGCCAGCGCCGCCGCGCGCCCCTGTCCGTGGGCGGCGCCGGTGACGAACGCGACCTTGCCGGCGAATTCGCCGTCCGCCATCACGCTGCCCCTTCCGCCGGCGTCGCGCTGGGTGCCGCGTCGCCCTTCCGGTACGGTTCCAGGTAGCCGTCCAGCTCGACGGCGAGGGCGTTGTTGAAGACGTTGGTTGCGACCATCAACGCGCCGAAGGCGGTGAGCGCCACGATCTGCTCGTCGCTGAACGCGGCGGCAAGGCGCTCGTAGAGGTCGTCGCGCTCGATGAACTTGCGCGACTCTTGCTCGACGCGTCGCGTGGTGCAAATCTCCCCATTTAGCAGAAATCGCCGGGTCGCGCCGGGCTGGCCCGGTTCGTGTCCCCGACGCAGCAACCTTTCTCCGCTTCGCGCGT
>CAYZLC010000225.1:358-3195 GCA_964479365.1 uncultured Dehalococcoidia bacterium | reverse complement strand
TGGTGATCGGGGACGGGCACCTGGGGATCTGGGCCGGGTTGCGGAACGTCTACCCCGACGCCCAGGAGCAGCGGTGCTGGAACCATCGGATCGTCAACGCCCTCGACAAGGTGCCCAAGCGGCTCCAGGTTGAGGCGCGGCGCCAGCTCACGCAGATTCCCTACGCGGCCACGCAGCAGGACGCGGAGCGGCTGAAGGCGGGGTACCAGCACTGGTGCCGGCAGCAGGGACTCGAGGCGGCCGCGACGGTCCTCGACCGGGACTGGGACCGGATGCTCACCTTCTACCAGTTCCCGAAGGACCACTGGGGCCACCTGCGGACGAGCAACCCGATCGAGTCGCCCTTCGCCGCCCTCAGGCTGCGGACCGACGCGGCGAAACGGTTCAAGCGGGTGGAGAACGCCACGGCGGTCATCTGGAAGATGCTGCTGGTCGCCCAGCAGCGGTTCCGGCGACTGCACGCCCCGGAGTTGATGAAGGAAGTCTACCACGGCGCAGAGTACGTCAACGGAGTGCGAGTTCAGGAACGAGCCTGGGAGGTTGCCGCCTGACTTCTATTTGCACACCTATTGACATGACCTCGATTATGTCCAATGAATAGTTAGTAATGCTCCTCCTTGCGGTTGGTTGAGCGAGGTACGGTGGCATAAGCCCATAAATCTATGTGTTTATACAGCCTCGTATACCTAATGCGGGACTTTTGCAGAAAATATACGGGAATTCTTCCAATGAATTCCGTAGGTTCACGGATAGACATGCCTCTAAGGGGTATGTAACATGGGGCAGGCTGCAGACAACAATGGACCTGAATGGAGGGAGAGTATGAGTAACGAATCGGCAATCAAAATTCGGAGGCTCGGCATGACTGAGAAACTTCTAGGAATCCCAAGCACTGCCGCAGGTGGAGGCGCATTGGCGACGGCTCAACCGGTGCCCGGTGCTGGAGATGTCTCGGTTGGGGAGCGAAGTACGGCGAGGCCACTGCGCCTACTGATTCTCGACACGCGTCCGGCCGATGCCAAACAAATGGTCCACGAACTACGCCGGGCCGGGTTTGACCCGGACTGGCAGCGCGTGGAGTCCGAGTCCGACTTCCTCGCCCGATTGGATCCGAGGCCCGACGTTATTCTCGCCAACTACAATTTGTCGAGATTCGATGCCTTACGGGCTCTGCACCGATTACAAGAGCGGAGACTGGATATCCCGTTCATCGTTGTCACCGACCCCGTGGGCGATGAGGTCGCTGCGGAGTGCATGAAGCAAGGCGCCACCGACTACCTGCTGAAGGACTGGCTGTCGCGTCTAGGGCCTGCGGTCGTGCAAGCGTTAGAAGAGCGACGGCCCCGCGACACGAAGCTACGGGGCGCGCCTGCCATGCAAGAGAATGGAGATGGCCTCCGCACGATGGCCGATATGATGCCAACCCTGGTACGGCTGTCGGGGCAAGATGGGCGCTGGGCCTTTTTCAATCAGCGGTGGTTGAACTTCACGGGGCGGGGCCTGGCACAGGAAATTGCGGATGGCTGGGCGGACGCCGTGCACCCCGAGGATCGACAACGGTGCGTGGAGGCGTTTGCGGCTGCCTCCCACGCCCGACAGCCCTTCAGGACAGAATACCGGCTGAAGCGCGCCGACGCTGAGTATCGCTGGATTCTGGAGACAGGCATTCCGCGACCTACTACAGATGGCAGCTTTGCCGGCTACATCTGCTCGGCGATGGACATCACCGAGCGCAAACAGGCCGAGGAAAGGCTTCACTCCCTTTACCAGGCCAGCCTGCAGATCCAGGAGCGGCTGGGGCTCCAGGATCGGCTCGACCGCCTCCTCAAAACAGCCCAGACGGTGTTGGGGCTGGACCGCGTCGCGATCTTCCTTGCCAACCCAGACGGGGGTTGGCTGGAGGCGGCGGCAAGCTTCGGGACGGAGACCCGGCTGGCGTCGATGCGGGTTCCGATCGGGCCGGCAGGGGGCGCTCTCGCCCAGGCATTCCTCAGCGGGCAGATGGTGACCTGGGATGGTCGGGGTCCGGTCCCCGACCCCCTCCGGCTGAAGCCCCCGTATGACCGGATCGCGGCCTTCCGGACCCGGGCCTTCGCGAACGTGCCGCTGCTCGCCCAGGGCCGGACGGTCGGGGTCCTTGGGGTCGGCCAGACGCCCAGCGGCAGGCGGCTCGATACCACCACGCTGGATCTGCTACAGATCTTTGCCGCCCAGGCGGCCCTCGCCATCGAACATGGCCGGCTCTACGAGACCCAGCGGATGGCGGCCATCCAGCTCGAGGCCAGCGTCGAGGATCGAACTCGGGAACTCCACGCAGCCAACGCTCGGCTCCAGCAGGCGATCCGTCAAGCCGAAGAGGCATCCCACCTCAAGTTGGACCTCTTGGCCAACATGTCCTTCGAGTTCCGGACGCGCCTCAACACGATCCTCGGCTTCCTAGACCTTCTAACGCAGCAGACACTCGGGCCCCTCACCGCGAAGCAAGCCCGCTATGTGGACATTATCCATGGCTCCAGCGAGCATCTACTCGCCGCCATCACGGACCTCCTCGACCTGGCGCAGGCGGAGGGAGGTATGCTCACACTCCAGCCCGAGTCATTCTCCGTTCACGAGGCCCTGGTGGCGGCGCTGCACAATGTCCGCCCTCAGGCATATGCGAAGGGGCTTATCCTAGAGCTGCACGCGGACGAAGCGCCTGCTGCCCTCACCGCCGATCCGGTCCGCTTCAACCAGATCCTGTACAACCTCCTCTCCAATGCGATCAAGTTCACCCCCGATGCCGGACAGATTACGGTTGCTGCCCGCTGCGTTGACAGTTCACAGTTCACCGTTGACAG